>JBJOIB010000368.1:0-16635 GCA_046047375.1 Bacteroidota bacterium | reverse complement strand
TGCTTTGAAAACGGAGGTAGGTAACGAGAAAGGCGAGCTTTACGCTGAACTGAAAGAGATCGATGAGAAATTGCACGGTGGTCACGGTCATCACGGTCATGCCGAAGAGCATGAAATGGATGCCGATTATAAGGCTTTACTGGAAAAGAGGAAGGCTGAGATTGAAGCCATCCTAGCTTCTGGCAAAGGAACCGTACTGGCGCCTGAAGCACTCGAAGCTAAGCGCGATAAGATTCACCGCTTGGAGCGTCACTTGCAGCGTATTATGGAGATTGAACAATTCAATTACGTATCGAATGTGCCCGCTTGGGAAGCAGGTAAAGACGATAAGATCGTAAAAGGAGAGTTCCACCTTCCTGTACGTAAAGAGGTGGAAATGATTTTCCGCTCTCGCGATGTGATTCACTCGGCTTACATGCCTCACTTCCGCGCACAGATGAACTGTGTTCCGGGTGTTCCAACACGCTTTAAGTTCACACCAACCATCACTACTGATAGTATGCGATTGGTAATGAATAACCCTGAGTTTGACTACATCCTACTTTGTAACAAAGTATGCGGTGCAGCTCACTTTAACATGGCGATTAAAATTGTGATCGATACTCCTGAGCAATACGAGGAGTGGTTGAAATCACAATCAGAGTATATGGCAGCAGAAAAACCTGAAGAGGCCCCTGCAACAGAAACTCCTGCTGAAAATGCGCCTGCGGAAGAACCTTCAGACGCTGAAAATGTTGATACAAATGCAGACGGTGCTACCGCTGCTATACAATAATATAACTACGAAAAAGAAGAAATAATGGCTGGTCACACACATCACCACGAAGAGAGCTTCATTTCGAAATACGTGTTTTCACAAGATCACAAGATGATCTCGAAGCAATTCTTGATCACGGCTATTTTCATGGGCGTGATTGCAGTAATGCTTTCTATATTCTTCCGCCTCCAATTAGGATGGCCGGGTGAGTCATTCGCCATCCTCGAAACGTTCTTGGGTAAGTGGGCTCCTGATGGCATCCTAGACCGGAATGCGTACCTCGCTTTGGTTACCATCCACGGTACTATCATGGTGTTCTTTGTATTGACCGGCGGATTGTCAGGTACGTTCTCAAACTTGCTTATTCCTTTGCAGATCGGTGCACGCGATATGGCTTCTGGTCTCTTGAACATGCTTTCGTACTGGTTCTTCTTTGTATCGAGTGTGATCATGATCTTCTCTCTCTTCGTTGAAGGTGGAGCTGCATCAGGAGGATGGACCATCTACCCACCGCTCTCAGCTTTGCCACAAGCAATGCCTGGCTCTGGAATGGGTATGACTCTTTGGTTGATTTCGATGGTGTTGTTCGTAGCCTCATCTCTACTCGGAGGTCTGAACTACATCGTAACCATCGTGAACCTGCGTGCGAAAGGAATGAAGATGACCCGCTTGCCGCTCACCATTTGGGCATTCTTAGTAACGGCTATCCTCGGAGTATTGTCTTTCCCTGTGTTGGTTTCAGCAGTGGTACTGCTTCTTATGGACCGTACCATGGGAACAGCGTTCTACCTTTCTGATATCCACATTGGTGGTGAAGCACTTGATGTTACAGGTGGTTCGCCAATTTTGTACCAGCACTTGTTCTGGTTCCTTGGTCACCCTGAAGTATACATCGTATTGCTTCCGGCACTAGGTATCAGCTCTGAAATCATATCTACAAACTCACGCAAGCCAATCTTCGGATACCGCGCAATGATCGGTTCGATCCTGGCAATCGGCTTCTTGTCGTTCATCGTTTGGGGTCACCACATGTTCGTTACGGGTATGAACCCATTCCTCGGAGCAGTATTCGTATTCACAACCCTCCTTATCGCTATTCCATCTGCTGTTAAGGCGTTTAACTACCTTACCACACTATGGAAAGGAAATATCAAGTACACGCCAGCGATGTTGTTCAGCGTAGGTTTGGTGTCTACTTTCGTAACAGGTGGTTTGACAGGAATTATTTTGGCTGACTCGGCACTTGATGTGAACGTGCACGATACGTACTTCGTGGTAGCACACTTCCACATTGTAATGGGTATGTCGGCTATTTTCGGAATGCTAGGTGGTGTCTACCACTGGTTCCCGAAAATGTTCGGTCGCATGATGAGCACAAAATTGGGATATGCGCACTTCTGGATTACCCTTGTATCAGGATTCGGTGTATTCTTCCCAATGCACTTCATCGGCCTTGCTGGTGCTCCACGTCGTTACTACGACTACAGCAGCTTCGATTACCTCGATTTCGTAATGGATCTAAACCCGCTTATTTCTGTATTCGCCATCATTGGTGGTGTTGGTCAGTTGTTCTTCTTGTTCAACTTCTTCTACAGCATTTTCCGCGGTCAAGAAGCTACTCAGAACCCATGGAAATCGAATACGCTTGAGTGGACAACGCCTGTTGAGCGCATCCACGGAAACTGGCCAGGTGAACTTCCAACCGTGCACCGCTGGGCGTATGACTATTCGAACCCGAATTACGATGAAGATTTCGTGCCGCAAACCGTGCCTTTGAAGGCCGGTGAAGAAGAGCACTAAGTCACCATTCATTCAACAATATGAGAATCCGTATCTTGTTCGCTGGTAGCGTAAAGGTGCGGATTCTGCTTTTTTTGGCCTTTTTTAGCCCTGTAGGGGCACTTTGCCAAGAAATAGGCATTACGGATAGCATTCGCAAAGCATTCGATAAAAAGCCTGTTTTTTCGGCTCGCTTGAATACACGGAATTCATTTATATCAGGACTACCGATTGCAACACGGGGTGTGAAGGTTGGCTTTAACTACGGCGAACAAGTAAGCGTGGGTGTTGGCTATCATTGGATCACCCCGAATATTGATAGGGTAGAAGTGGATGAACCTGGACGCCAACTGTGGTCTGAACTGCGTATGTGGTACGTGAGTGCTTATATGGAGTACTCGTTCATCTATCACGGAAACCTGCAAGTCATCATTCCGGTTCAAATCGGCGCAGGAATGAGCAGGGCTAGGTACCACGATAACGGAACATACCAACGGTTTGATGACGAGGGATTAGTGGTGCTTTATGAGCCCGGTATGGTGGCAGAATACTCTTTTCTGCGTTACTTTGCAGCAGGTGGTGGGGTAGGTATCCGTCTGATGCTTATCAATAACCGCTCGCTCGGTGAACAATTTACTGCCCCCATTTGGGAGGTGAGATTCAAGGTTAAATTCGGACAGCTCTACAACGACCTGTTAAAGAAGGAGTAAAAAAACATGGATGATCAGTTCGATTACTACGAAGAGGCCCGACTTTCATCGGATAAGGATCTGGAACGTGTGTTACGACCTGCGTCGTTTGATGATTTTACGGGACAACGTCAGGTATTGGACAACCTGCAGGTATTTGTGGCAGCGGCTCGCCAGCGGCGTGAGTCGTTAGACCATGTACTGCTGCATGGACCTCCGGGATTAGGGAAGACAACGCTCGCCAACATCATCGCCCAAGAAATGGGGGTTCAAATAAAAACCACTTCTGGCCCTGTTCTCGATAAACCCGGAGATTTAGCTGGTTTGCTGACGAACCTCGATGAGAACGATGTACTCTTTATCGATGAAATCCATCGACTGAGCCCGGTGATTGAAGAATACCTCTATTCAGCCATGGAGGATTACCGCATCGACTTGGTTATAGATACAGGTCCCAATGCGCGAACTGTTCAAATAGGCCTCAATCCGTTTACACTGGTGGGTGCAACCACACGATCAGGTTTGTTGACGGCTCCCTTAAGAGCGCGCTTTGGCATCAACCTTCGGTTGACGTATTACGATGTTAAAACACTCACTGATATCGTTGAACGGAGCGCTGGAATTCTCAAAATAGCCATTGATGTTGACGCAGCTCACGAAATAGCCTCAAGAAGTCGAGGAACGCCCCGTATTGCGAACGCCTTGTTGCGACGCGTGCGTGACTTTGCACAGATAAAGGGCGAAGGACGTATCGATCTGAAGGTAACCCTAATCGCCCTCGACGCCCTCAATGTTGACAGCAAGGGATTGGATGAAATGGACAACAAAATCCTGACTACCATCATCGACAAGTTCAAGGGAGGACCGGTAGGAATAACTACCGTAGCCACAGCAGTAGGTGAGGACCCTGGTACTCTTGAAGAAGTGTATGAACCTTTTCTCATCCAAGAAGGCTTTATCATGCGCACTCCCCGCGGTAGGCAGGCAACAGAGCTCGCTTATGCCCACCTCGGCAAACTGTATGGAGGAGGAAACACACTCTTCTAATGACAATTACTGATTTACAGGCGGCATCCCGCGCCGAGCGGATAAAACAATTGGCTCGCGATCACGGCTTTGCAGCATGCGGCATCAGTAAGGCTCAGTTTCTTGAAGAGGAGGCTCCACGCCTTGAAAATTGGCTCGCCAATAGGCTGCAAGGTGAGATGAGCTATATGGAACGTCATTTCGATAAACGACTCGATCCCAGACTGTTGGTGCCGGGTGCACGCTCGGTTGTTTCATTGCTCTACAACTATTATAGCCCATACACCCAGGAAGAGGGCGTGCCGAAAATATCGATGTACGCGTTTGGAGAAGATTACCACACGGTACTGAAAGACAAACTGCATGCGTTGTTACAGGCCATTCAGGAGGAGTTTGGCACCATTGCGGGAAGGGTTTTTGTAGACTCCGCACCGGTGATGGATAAAGCTTGGGCCGCCCGTTCCGGATTAGGATGGATAGGGAAAAATGCCAATCTGATATCTAAAAAAGCCGGTAGTTACTTTTTCATCGCTGAGCTGATCATTGACCTCGAAATCCGTCCAGACGCACCAACAACTGACCACTGCGGAAATTGCACCAGATGCATCGATGCATGTCCAACAGGGGCTATAATAAGACCTTACACGGTCGATGGGAGCAAGTGCATCTCCTATTTCACCATCGAGTTAAAAGGTGCTATTCCTGTTCAAGACGCTTCTTCATTTGATGGATGGATGTTTGGCTGCGATATTTGCCAGCAGGTATGTCCGTGGAACCGCTTTTCAACACCTCATTCGGAAGAACGCCTGGCCCCGAATGAAGAAATCCTGTCGCTTTCACAACAGGATTGGCTCGATATTACCGAGGATGTTTTTCAAGAATTGACGAAGCGTTCACCGCTATCACGACCTGGATTTGAAGGTGTGCTTCGCAATGTTCGTTTCATTGCTCAAGAGAGCACAGGAGTGAAAGATTCCTGAATCAGGTCTCCGTATAAACTGCCAAAACGTTGCGTGCACCAATCACGCAAATGCATCAGCTCTTCTTTGTTCAATCGCTTGATTGACTTTTTCAACTCCTTTGCGAATAAGAATCGGTCAAAGCTGACCTTGGTCAAAATATTCTTGCAAAATTCCAGCATCTCTTCCAGGTTTTAATACCCCTTAAATTACACACTTCTTGCATGCGCGGCTGCAAAAAAATAATAACAGATGTTAATGCGTCTTAACTGTCCCTTGCGGGTTTGTGATAACTCCCTGAAACTAAGATTGAAAGGGTTTTTTTCAACGCTACATTTCATCGGGATACCGGGGAGATAACGTGAAAATGCTCGTTTTCGTATCCGAAAACCCGATGAAGTGGATCTCTTGGCGTGCCTAGCGGCCCGTTTGGCGTCCAATTCATTGAAAAGCAGTATCTTTGCGTCCCGGATTTTTTGACCAAGGGTCGAAACGTATAACATGTAATTGTACGCAGAATGAAACTCTACAACAAAATTGACCGGAAAGAGCTGATTAAGAGGATGCAACAAAGCACCGAAGAGCGGGTAACCATCTCATTCTACCGGTATGCGAAGATTAAAAATCCTCAGCTTTTTCGAGACTACCTGTTTATTCACTGGGAACAGCTGGGAGTCTATGGTCGCACGTATGTTGCCACAGAAGGCATCAACGCCCAGATCAGTGTTCCAAAACACAACTTCGAAGCCTTTCGAGACCAACTGTATTCGATTTCATTTTTGAATGGAATACGTCTCAATGTGGCTGTTGACGACAATGGAAAGTCGTTTTATAAGCTTACCATCAAGGTTCGCAACAAAATTGTAGCAGATGGTTTGAATGATGACTCATTCGATGTTACCAACAAGGGAAAACACGTAAATGCAGAGGAATTCAACCGCCTTGTGCAGGAGGAGGGTACCTTACTCATCGATATGCGAAATCACTACGAAACGGAAGTAGGCCATTTCAAGGGCGCCTTGATGCCCGATGTAGACACCTTTCGCGAGGAAATTGACTACGTGCAAGAGCTTCTCAACGAAGAAAAGCCAAAGAACATTGTAATGTACTGCACCGGAGGTATCCGTTGTGAAAAGGCCAGCGCGTGGTTCAAACATGTGGGTTTCGACAATGTGCATCAGTTGGAAGGGGGCATCATTGAATACACACGTCAGGTGCGCGATAAACAATTAGAGAATCGCTTCATAGGAAAGAACTTTGTGTTTGATGAGCGCAGAGCGGAGAAGATTTCAGACGATATCATTGCCCAATGCCACCAATGTGGAACGCCTTTCGATGTGCACACCAATTGCGAGAATGTAGCCTGCAACTTGCTCTTTATCCAGTGTGATTCCTGCAAGGCGGAAATGGAAGGTTGTTGTTCTGATGAGTGCAAGCACATCATACACTTGCCTGAGGAAGAGCAAAAAGCCCTGCGACGTGGCGTTGAAAACAGCAATAAAATTTTCAGAAAAGGGCGGTCTCAAGTGTTAAAATACAAACATTCTGGGAAGGCCTGATTGGCTTTTCACGGTGCCTTGTGCTATATTTCAGGTATGAGGTTACTTGTATGTATGATTGTCCTGCTTTTGGCAACAGCAGCTTATGGGCAAATAAATCGCTACGAGCGAGGTACTCCTGAATGGTATAATGCCATGGCGAAGCAGCAGATTGTTGAATTGAAAAATTCAGTGATCCTCTTCCGATTGCCCACGAACGCCATTGCTATTGAAGCAGCGCGAAAAAAAGGGCTATCGCGCACAGCGGCGCGGATGGAAAGTGAGTTGAGGACGAAAAACCTAGAAACCATCAAAGCACTGCGTGAAGGTTTTACATTTTGTCGGATTTACTTTTTCTATGCCGATGAAACTGAGAAAATCATGCAGCGAAGACTGGATGAAGTGCAATGGCTCTCTGACTCCCTAACGGTTGATCCATCGGTAGTGATTCCAACGGAGAATTTTTTTACCGCAGAGCTTACGTTATTGCGGGCCGATACCTTGCGAACCCGCACCGGACAAGAGACCAGACGTGATGAAGAAGGAAGACAGGTGCAAGTGCCTACCTATACGTCGGGGCCTGACCCCATGTTCGAGGCCATCATCATCAAAAGTGATCAGTTTATTCAACTGCACAGGCCATTTCCATACTATAGCCGAACATTTAACTCGCTTCCATTCAGAAGATCGATGAAAAAGGTTGTGCGAATGTTAAATGAAAACTTAGAACTTTTTTATCGCCAGTCTAGTGGCTCGTAGCAATCGCCCATACAATAGCGATGGCTATTCCAATGATCATGGCTGCTAAAATAAACAGCAGCATCCCGAGTAAATTGGCTAGAACGCCGCGGGCGAAGGCTTCAAATTTGGGAATACCGAGCCAACCATGAAAGGTCATTCCAATCAAATAAGAGCTGATAAGGATACCTAAAAGAGTAAACCACATGCCACTATCGGGCAAAAGAAACAACAAGGGGAGGAACACGACCAAAGCGAATGACTGTGATCCCATGATGTACGTGTTGGCTATCAGGTGCTCGGTAAAAAACTCTCTTCTGCGTCCTGAGATCCATTTGGAGGCAAGCGCCGTAAACGGCAAGCTTAACAGGCCAAGAAAATTGAAGTAGGTCTGAATCTTATCCTGAATTGTTTTAACCATTTCCTGCTGCTCAGCAGAGGCATTCGGGTTCTGCACGGAGTACGTGTTCATTTGCTGATCTAGCACTCCAGAATAAATCACAACCAAGGAATAAAACGTTAGCCAAATGAACCCAAATCGGAAAGGAGGGAAATAAGGCCTGGTAACGCCACTGGTATAGTCTTTAACCATCTTCCCAGGGTCCAAAAGCGCTATTTTGGTGGTATGAATAAAACCCCGTTCAACACTGAATACGGCAGAAAACAGTTCTCCTAAGGCACCCCAAATCGTGTACCTGCGCGTCATGTGTTTTTGTCCGCATGAAGCACAGAAAGCCTCGCGATTCGTCGAGCCGCAACTCCTGCAAACCTCAGTTTCAGGAAGTTCAATAGGATTGTTATGGTTTGAATTCTTGGGCACCTTCCAAAATGTAATTCATTTGATAAACGTCATCAGCGTTTAGCTTGAAAGTACCCTTAAATGTAAGACGTTCGTCGGTTTTATAAGCACGTGTCTTCGATTTAAATCGCAAATCGATCACGGATTCAGGACCCGCTCCTCCACAAAAGAAGCAGTTGGCAAAGGGATAGCGGGAAAGTACATAGAAATCTTCGTCGTAATCAACCGGAATCATATACCCTGTTATGTACACTTCTTTCCCTTCCAACGCCTTAACGGATGCCCCAAAAGTCGGCTTCCAGTAGTAAGCATCCAACTCTTCTAAGTACATGTCTTTGAACTCTACGTCGGCAAGCGTTTTCCACGTGAGCTCAACCAATGCTTCATTTGAGGCATTGGCTGTAATTTCCACCTCGCGTGCATTTGGACGGCGTTCGGATATATCGATCAGTGAAACACCGGTTGCAGGTCCGGGATGACAAGCGGTACTCAGGTTTAAGCCGGCGATAACGATGACGGCCATGGCTGAAAAAAGGAGTTTTCTGGGTTTAAGCATCTCCAAGTATTTTTGAAACGTCCATTCTGACGGTTTCCCGAGCCGGCAATAAAGATGCCAGAACGCCAACAAATATAGTTAATCCAATGAGTATTATCTCACCCTGTAGCACGCCCATATTGCCAATGTCATACTTAAATTCGTCTTTCATCACAGAGCTCAACACCCACATGCCTACCCTGCTCATTACCAGTCCCAACAAGGTTCCAAGTACGGTTAGCCATAGGCCTTCAGTGAGAATCAACAAAAACAGGGTGCTACGCGATGCTCCCATGCTTCGCATCAATGCCAGTTCATATTTGCGCTCTTTCATGGAGTTGTACAATGAAATGAACACGCTGATAAATGAAATGATCATGATCAACACTGCGATTCCGCTGAGCGTCTTCATGCCAATGCCGAAATTTTGCGTCAACCGGTTGATTTCAATGGCTGGCAAGGCTACTTGCATGTTGGTATCGCGAATCAGATTGGGAATGGTAACAATGGCCAGAGGATTTTTCTTGGTCAACAACACCGCGGTAATCTCATCCTCGGGGGCGTCTTCAGGTAGGGACGTTGAATCAGCTGCTGCATCTTCGGGATGAGCATGCACATTCCAGATCGACTCCATAGGCGTTAGAATAAGCTGATCTATCACTGATCCGCTTTCTGCAAAGATACCCACCACCGTAAAGGCGTTGTTCTCGTGCACATCTGTTTCGTCTTCCAACCCGTGGGCGCTGTAAAAGGTGTCACCTAGCTTGAGTCCGCTTGATTGGGCCACTTTGCTCCCAATGGTGGCTTCAAAAGGTGTTTCCCAAAGTCGTCCTGACAACAAAGCCACTTCATAATGCTCCGGATAGTCGTGCGTAGTGCCCACGATGCGAAATGAACGGTAGTTATCGCCATAGGCTAACGGAATGGCCTTGTCGATATAGGGGTGCTTCATCACCCTTCGTGCTTCTTGTCGGGAAATATTGCCGGTTGGGGCATCTAGGTGGTAGATGTTGGCTAAAATCAATTGCAGCGGACTACCTTTGGCTCCCAACACCATGTCGATATCCCTGATGTTGCGGTCGAACTCTGTCTTGAGCCCGTTTTCGAGCAAAAGAAGCAAGGAGATAATTCCAACACCGAAGGCCAGCAAAATAAGACTCAGCGCAGTGTTCAGCGGTTTGTAAAGGATATTTTTTCGGGCTATTCGAAGCAAATTCATAATATCACCCTCCTTTCAAAATGATCTTTCAGCCGCTGATCATGTGTCACAATGATCAAACTCGCACCCGTGATACGTGCCTGTTCTTCCAACAAGGCAATTACTTCGTTGGCATTTTTATCGTCAAGCGCAGAGGTGGGCTCATCGGCCAACAAGATGGTTGGGTCGTTCATCAGCGCTCGCGCTATGGCAACCCTTTGTTGCTCCCCAATACTCAATTGCGATGGCGAAACATGGAGTTTGTGGTCTAAATTCAAGCGCTGCAACATTTTCTCTGCCTTGCCTTTATCGGCCTTTCGGCCAGATAAATACTGTGGTAAAATGAGATTGTCTGCTACAGAAAGGCTTTGTACGAAATGAGCAGTTTGAAAAACCAAACCGATGTGTTGTCCACGAAATTTATCGCGTGAGCGTTGCGACATTCCCGCCAGTTCTGTTCCAGCAATGCGCACTGAGCCAGAAGACGGACTCAGCAATCCGGCCAATAAATGCAAAAGCGTGGTTTTACCCTTCCCCGATTCCCCTAGCAATAGCATACTTTGCCCTGCATCGCAGTGGATGTCGGGAAATGAAAAGGATGGGCCACGGTCGTAACTGAATTCTAATTTTCCTGTTTCGAGCATGGCTCAAAGGTACGTATAGTGAAGCGAATGAGACTTTTTTCGAACGTATTTTGATGTGCTTACATGGTGCGCTTTTACAATTTTTAAGGAGCGTAATGCAACATCAATGGCTTTGGATTGTGAACGGTGGTATGAAACGTATTGTCTAACTTGCACAAAATTTCAAACATGAATTTTTCTCAACGGTTCGCAAAATATATGGTGGGAGTGCTCATTGGGTTGATGCTCTCGTTTGTTCTGTTCCGAAACCGTGGATGCACGAATTGGTTGCCGGGCAATCAAGTACGGAAGGAGCTTACGGCAAATCCTGTTTACCACAATGATCTTGCTGGATGCAAAATGGAATGTTTTGGTTTGAACGACGATCTTATGTTCACCGGTGCCGAAGAGGGAGAGGTGCTTTTTAATGAGAGCCTTGTGCATCAAAAACCGCGGGTGTATATGATTGAGTTCGAAAACAACAACCGCACTTACAAGGCTATGTATGAAATTCGAGATACGGCTTCAGTGGTAATAGACATCCTTCCGCAAGACACGTCATTGCCTTGTGCTTGCCGTTAGTCGGCTTTTACAACAGCTATTCTTCCACTCACAATTTCCTCTACACCATTGCATTTCACATGCACCGTGTAAATTCCGGCTGGATAGGAGGAAAAGTCGATCGAAAATTGAGAAAATCCGGCGTTCGTAATCCAAGGATTTTGAACAATTCTTCCAGAGGCATCAAATACCTCTACCCATTCTATTGAGGCATTCGTGCCTAAATTGGCATAGGTTAAGGAGTTGGTAGGATTGGGACTAAAAACCAGTTGCTCCGGCTTGCCTAGAACTGGAGCGTCAGGATCGCTAGACAAGCGATAAAAAGCTATGCTGGTGCACAAATACACTTCCCCGGCATTGTCTTCGCCCCATCCAAAACGCCACTCCTGAAATGGAATAAATCCACCTTCTACTTCAATGTCTACAGCGCTTGACTCCCACCCTGATGCAGTTTCGCGCAAGAGCATGTATTGAACATCTTCAAAACCGCAATAATCTGCAAGAATATAATACCCATAAAGGGATGGAATAGACGCTCCACGATAAACAAAGCCACCTACAACTGAACACAATCCATTGGCATGGGGGTAATCAAGAACAGGTAGAACCAAGTCGTTATCTGGGTTGCAATCTACCACAGGCTCATAGCAATGCGTGCCCTCCATCCGGCGCCAGCCGTAATTCAATCCACCGGTTGAGTTGGCGGGTTCAAAACTGACCTCTTCCCAATCTACTTCACCCACATCTCCAATATACTTATCGCCTGTTGCCCGGTCGAAGCTCCAACGCCACGGATTGCGAAATCCATAGGCCCAAATCTCTTCGCGGGTGTCAGGCACTCCCACAAAAGGATTGTCACTCGGTACAGTATACGGCTCAAAACCGTTCACATCAATGCGCAAGATTTTGCCGAGCAAAGTATTTAAGTTTTGGGCATTGTTGTCGATGTCGCCACCGCTTCCACCCCCTGGAGCCCCTGTTCCTGTAGCCCCGCCATCGCCTACTGAAAGGTATAAATGTCCTTCCGTGTCGAAGAACATGGCACCGCCATTGTGTCCGCGCCGTGGCATGTCGAAGGTTATGAGAACCGACCACTCGTCTGTTAAGGCCTTATAAGGATTTGACGGGTCTCTTCGGAAGCAAATCAAGTGCTCGTCGTAAACATTAACACCGGTTCCATCTGGTTTCCACCCATTGTACATCAGGTAAAAAAAACCGTTTTCATCGTAGTTCGGGTCCAAGACCATCCCGTTCAACCCCTCTTCTGACCCTATTCCGTAGTCGATAATATCAAGCCCGTCGGGACCCAAGTCCAAAAAGGGTTCATCGAGCACAGCGCCATCTTCAAATACGAGGATTTTACCGTTGTGGCTTACGATGAACAAACGATCTTCAGCGGGGTTATTGCTGAATGAAAGCACTTGAAGAGCATCGTCTACGTATGCCATCCGATCAGCTTTTAGACGAGTTGGTTGACCCAAAACAGGTAAAGAGGCACTGGTAATGATCAAGATCAGAAAGTAGACCGCGTTCTTCATTAAATAACTTAGTAAATTGGCAACTTCAAAGGAATGCTTGCAAAGATATGACCCATCTTCGTTTTATTAACCCGAAAAGTCCGGTATTTGTTGCACTCGTTCTGGTAAGTTCTGTGCTGTTGGTTTCGTACGGATTTGTACCCCAAACAGGACGATACCATGGCGAAATAGCAGGAGCGGTGTACCGGTCGGGAGCGCTTACTACCTCTATTGGAACCTACTTTACGGGATCTGGAAACTGCGTGAACTGTCACGATACTGATCCCGCAGGTGTTGTTTTGGTAGACGAGAATGGCGATGACTGCTCTCCTGTGGCGGATTGGCGGGCAACCATGATGGCGAACAGCGCGAAAGACCCCTTTTGGCGAGCCAAGGTGAAACACGAAACACTGGAGATTCCGAATTATGCCGAAGAAATAGAAAACACCTGCACCACCTGCCATGCACCGCAAGGAAACAGGGAGTTTCACATGACAGGTATGGGTGACCTTTACACCATGGAGAACTTGATCAATGACCCGCTTGGACTGGATGGAGTTGCTTGCATGGGCTGCCATGGAATTGAAGCGCCTATACAAGGAGTACCTTTCAATGGAGCGCATGATTACAGCCAAAACCAGGTGGCTTATGGGAATTTTCCTAATCCATGGTCAGGACCAATGATCGCTCAAACGGGCTTTTCACCGGCATACAGCCCTCACATGGGTAAAAGCGAGCTGTGTGCTGGTTGCCACAGTTTGTTCACTGACACCCATGATTACACCAACGAACCTACCGGAAACACCTTTTTCGAACAATCTACTTACCACGAATGGCTCAACTCACAGTACAATGAGCAAGGCGTGGAGTGCCAGAATTGCCACATGCCTGCAGTCGAAGGTGGTGCCATCATTTCACCTATGCCTAATTGGCTGTTTCCTCAACCGTTTAGAAAACACCATTTTGTGGGCGGAAACACCTTTATGCTAAAGCTAATGCAAGCGAATATAGACGCCTTGGATATAGCAGCTAACACACAGCAATACGACAAGGTAATTCAGCGAACCATCGACATGCTGCAAGAACAATCGCTGGAAGCAGAACTAGTGTACACCGGCACCGTGCAAGATTCTGCCGTGTTTGATCTTCAGCTGGTGAACAAGGCCGGACATAAATTTCCGTCGGGATACCCAAGTCGCTTGATCATGGTGGAGTTTGTGTTGACCGATGAACAAGGCACGGAGGTGTTCAGGAGTGGAGGATTTGATGCTGATTACAACATCATTGGACGTGATGCTGATTATGAATTGCACCACGATGTAATCCGCAGCGAAGAACAAGTGCAGATTTACGAAATCGTGATGGCTGATGTGAACGATGTTCCAACAACAGTACTTGAACGTGCTGAGTATCCGCTGAAAGACAACCGTTTGGTGCCTATTGGCTATTCTTCATCGCACTATACAGGAGACACCACGGCTATTGCGGGATTGGTGCTTGAAGACTCAAATTTCAATTTCGAAAACGGAGTTGAAGGCAGTGGAAGTGACCGCTTGCAATACCGCATCAAAGTACCGGATGCCGAAGGAGTGTACTCTGCCATGGTGAAGATTCATTACCAAAGTTTACCCCCTCGGTGGATGGAGGAGATGTTCACCTACGATGCAGAAGAAATTACCTTTTTCAAGGAGATGTACGAAGCAGCAGATCCAACTCCAGTGCTGGTTTGGGAAGGAAGTACTGATTTTACCAATAGCGTTGATGTGCTAACAGAACTTGAAAGCATTAGCATAGGGCCAAACCCTTGTCAAGGCGTGGTTCGTGTGCGAGGAGCAGAACGCTGTCGTGTTCGCATTTTCAACGCAACTGGAGAGCTTGTGTCAGAAAGTGAACTTGCGTTAGATGGCATGGTAAATCTGCCTCCAACCCAAGGTGTGTACTATCTTCAGTTGATTTCTAAAGGACGTGTGAGCAAAATGGAAAAGGTGCTCCGACTGTAAAGGTTAGCCCAGTTTTCGGCGCTTCAATTCTTTCATAATCAACCCTAACTCTCTACCCGTTTGTCCGCTGACCGAGGTGTTTTCTTCAGCTCTGCGAATGAGGTAAGGAATGACTTCGCGAATTGGTCCATAAGGCACATATTTGGCCACGTTGTAGCCTTCATGACTGAGGTTGAAGCTGATGTGATCACTCATGCCATAAAGTTGGGCCGCATAAACGCGATCATCATTTTTGGCAATTCCTTTCGCGGCGAGCAAATCAGCCAACTTCGCGGATGAAGTTTCATTGTGTGTTCCTGCGCAAACACCCATACGGTTGATGTTCGACAGGCAGAACTCCACTGCAGCATCAAAATCGCGATCGGTAGAGGGTTTATCGGGCTGAATAGGATCTGTGTAGCCGAGTCGTTGCGCCCGCTCTCGTTCTTTCTCCATGTACGCACCCCGAACGAGTTTAACCCCATAGTGGTAGCCCCCTTGCTCAGCCCGATGCAGGGCTTTCTTCAGATACTCCAAGCGATCATGACGATACATTTGCGCTGTGTTGTACACAATAGCTCGTTGACCATTGTACTTGAGCATCATTTCTTCCACCAAGCTATCGATAGTGTCTTGAATCCACGACTCCTCGGCGTCGATGAAAACGGGGGTGTTTGCTTCGAACGCTGCTTTGCAGAGTCTGTCAACACGGGCCTTAACACGATCAAACTCTTGGCTCTCTTGCGCTGTCAAAGCTTGATGAGCATTGATTTTTTCGAGCAAACCATGGCGGGCGATGCCTGTTACCTTAAACACACAGAATGGGATATGCTTGTTTCCCTTCGCCGTTAGAATTGTTTGATGAATCTCATCCGCTGTGTGGTCAAATTCAGCCTCCGATTCTTTTCCCTCCACACTGTAATCGAGAATGGTTCCAACACCTCTACTGTCAAGCACTTTCGTTGTTTGGCTGCATTCGGCAATGGTTTCACCCCCGCAAAACTGTGCAAAGATGTTTTTTCGCAAAGCCCAGCCAATAGGAAGGCGCAATTGGAGTGCTACATTCACTGATACCTTTCCCAGCTTGACCAAACCGGGGTTGCCAACGAGGCGAAACAGCCAATAGGCGCGTTTCAGCTCATGGTTGGTTTTATGCGAAAAAGCTACTTCGGTGTTTTCAAAAGAAACGGCCATGGTGCAAGTTTACGGCGCGAATATCTGAAAAAAGCTCACATCATTACTTCTTCCAAAGATGAGGGACTTTGCGCATACGTAAGTTGAGTGGAGTAACCTCCAGGTATTCATCGTCGCCAATGTATTCCATTCCTTCTTCAAGCGAGAATTGAACTTTAGGTGCAATCTTGGTAGCATCATCAGCACCTGAAGCACGCATGTTGGTGAGTTTTTTCCCTTTAATTACATTCACTTCAAGGTCGTTTTCGCGGGTGTGTTCACCTACTACCTGTCCTTTGTAAACCTCTTCACCTGGATCGATGAAAAAGAAGCCACGGTCTTGTAGGCGGTCAATCGCATACGCCAAAGCCTGACCGGTTTCCATAGACACCATTGCGCCTTTACGACGATCGCCTATTTCACCTTTCCAAGGCCCGTAATTGGTAAAACGGTGCGTAATAACAGCTTCACCGGCGCTAGCAGTCAACAAATTGCTTCGCAAACCAATCAATCCACGTGAAGGAATGTTGAATTCCAAGTGCTGCAAATCGCCTTTTGGCTCCATCACCAATAACTCACCTTTGCGCTGTGTAACCAATTCAATGGCCTTTCCTGCGTACTCTTGTGGCACGTCAATAACAAGGGTTTCGAATGGTTCGCTGCGTTTTCCGTCGATTTCTTTCTCCAACACCTGCGGTTTGCCAAGCTGCAACTCATACCCTTCTCGGCGCATGGTTTCAACCAAGATCGACAAGTGAAGAATG
>JBJOIB010000367.1:0-14161 GCA_046047375.1 Bacteroidota bacterium | reverse complement strand
ATCCTGCGCGAAAGCAGAAAATGAAACCAAAAGTGCTACGAGGGTGAATAGGTTATTTCTCATTGTAAAACAATTTGGTGCGCAATCGGTTCGTGCGCAACTGAATTTGATAGATCCAATAGCCTAAAAGCATCCAACCGATAACAGCTGGGTAGAATACTGCGCGCAGACTGCTATTCAAGTCGTATGCGTTGAATCCAGGGTTTCCGCCCTTTCCCGGGTGCAAGCTTTCGCTGAACTTCGGCAATATCATCAAGAGGATGAACAGAATAACGTAAGCAAAGATGTTGTACACAGCAGACACCCGCGCTTTTTTGAGGTCATCGCCCACCCCGGCGCGCAATACGAGGTAGCCCACGTAAATCAGGAATGTTACAAAAGCTCCGTTCAGCTGTGGGTCATTTACCCACCAGGCACCCCAGGTAAATCGAGCCCAAATGGATCCAGTTACCAGTCCGAGCACACCAAAAAGCAAGCCCACACGAGCGGCAGTCTCCGCTTTTAAATCGCTTTCTCGCTTCGGATTCATCAGGTATTTCACCGAGTGAATAACTGAAATGAGCATGATTAAGAACATCGTAAACCACATCGGTACGTGGAACAGCAAGTTGCGGATGGTCTCAAAAATGGTAGGTTGAAACGGGAAGGCAAATCCGGCACTTTTTTCAGTCGACACAGCCACCTCGCATCCGCGCTGCACGCGCGAAGAATCCACAATTGCATCTTGGTAGTAGGCCACACCCTGGAGGAACATCGTGCCATCGACGGCGTTGTTCACGAAGAGGTTGAACGATCGCGAGTACAAGGTATCAGGCACCACAAAGCGAGCTGTCAAGTGCCGATCATCTGCTACATTCAGAATCTCGCCACAAATGCGAAGGTCTTTGTTTGCTAAAACCGCCTGATTGTCAGTTGCTTGCGTAAAATGCGTTCGATGTCCGGTTACAGACAACGTTAACTCACCGTTTTGAACAGTGGATTGATCTGCGGGGAGCAGGCCCGGTTGGAGCGGAATAAGAAACCCGGAAATAAGGGTGTAACCCAATAAAATCACACTCAGTACTTTCCACCAAATTTGTTTCATTCGAACCATCGTTAATCGCGCCAAAGGTAGGGAAATAAGAGGTAGCTGAGGCCAAAAATACCCCCGGTTAAAACGAGAAGCATCAACAGATTTTCAACGTTTTCGGTCCACAAGATGCCTTTAAATACATTGGTGTGGTAGGTGTTTATCAAAATGATTTGTGGGATGACAATGGGTAGTCCCAAAACTCCCGTTAGTCCTGTTCCCGAATCGCTTTGACTTGATATGGCGCTGATTAGGGTAAGTAACGAAGAAAAACTCATCGCCCCCACAGCCAGTCCGAGCGCTATTTGAGCTCCACTGCCTTCAGGCACGGGAGAAGTTCCGATAAAAATGCTGTACACGATCGCAGTGATGGCCGTAAGCAGCAGCATGAGCAAGGTGTTGTAAACGAGTTTTGCAAGAATGAGAACTTGGGGCTTTACGTTCCAATAGAGGTACAGTCTCAATCCTCTTCGCTGTTCCTGAAAACTTTTGCCTACCGCACTGAAGGCGGTAAACAGCAGAATAATCCACAACAAGGCATTCCATGTTTTACCATCTTCAATGGTGTTGAAAGAGCGGTAGCCCAGGTAAACAGTAGCAAGCGCAAACAGGCCAATACCCACTAAGGTATGTTGTTGGCGCATCTCCATGCGCGCTTCATGGCGTATCAAAAACGCTACTTGCGACCACATATCGGCAAAGGTACAACACCCGAACCGAAACTTTGATACGATTGACAAATGGCAGTTTTTTAATTCCGAAACATCTCCATTCTCATCAACTACCTTTTTCATACATTTCGGTAGTGATGAGGAATATAGTTCTAACGATAGACCAGGGAACCACCAGCACCCGGGCCTTGCTTATTGCAGGAGATGGACAGGTGCTGGCGATGGCTCAAAAAGAATTCAAACAATTTTTTCCCAACCAAGGCTGGGTGGAACATGATCCGCATGAAATTCTGAGCACAGTTTTGGAAGTAGTGGACGAGGTTATGCAGCATTCACGAGCCGATGAAGTTGGAGCCATTGGCATAACGAACCAGCGTGAAACTACAGTAATGTGGGACCGAAGCACGGGGAAGGCCATCGGGAAGGCCATTGTTTGGCAAGATAGACGAACGGCTCCCCTATGCGAACAGTTGAAGCTGAAGGGGCTGGGAGAGTATATCCACAAAACCACGGGATTGCTCATTGACGCCTATTTTTCGGCCACAAAGATGCAATGGCTCAAACAGCATCATCCCGAAACAGAAGTACTCGAAAAGCAAAATCGACTGGCTTTTGGAACGATAGATAGTTGGTTGATTTTCCACCTCACGGGTGGGATGCGTCATGTAACCGATGTGTCGAACGCTTCTCGAACGATGCTCTTCGATATTCATCGGTTGGATTGGGATGATACGCTTTTGCAAGAGTGTGGTATTTCACGAGCATCGCTCCCCACGGTTCTCCCGTCAATAGGGCATTTTGGAGAGGCGCAACTGAATGGCAGAACGATTCCGATAACAGGAGTGGCAGGTGATCAACAAGCGGCATTGTTCGGACAGCGATGCTTTGAACCGGGTATGGTTAAAAACACCTATGGTACGGGCTGCTTTATGTTGATGAACATTGGTCGAACGGCGCGATTATCTTCTCAAGGACTGCTCACTACCATCGCATGGTCGTTCCAAAATGAAGTTACCTATGCTCTGGAAGGTGCGGTTTTTATTGCCGGAGCGGCGGTGCAATGGTTGCGTGATGAAATGCACATGATTGATTCTTCGGCAGACTCTGAGTACTTTGCCCGAAAAGCGGATGATAAGGAGATGGTGTATGTGGTTCCAGCCTTTGCCGGGTTGGGAGCGCCTTATTGGGATATGTATGCACGAGGTGCCATCTTCGGTTTGACGCGCGATACTGGTAAAGAAGATATCATTCGAGCTACACTTGAATCACTCGCTTTTCAAACCCGAGATGTGTTGGATGCGATGACGTTGGATGCCCAAACATCGATTCAAACTCTGCTCGTAGATGGCGGCGCAGGCAATAATGACTTTCTCATGCAGTTTCAGTCGGATATTCTGCAACGACCTGTTGTTCGTCCGGCAAATGTTGAAGCAACTGCTTTAGGAGCAGCAAGGATGGCGGCCATTGGCGCTGGATTTATGAGCTGGGAAGAGTTCACGAATCAATATGTTTTGCATACCACATTCCATCCTACCATGGAGCCTGAAGATGCTGATCGCAGGTACAAAGGGTGGAAGAAGGCAGTAAAAAGAACCATGCATTGGACCGATGATGAGCCGTAAAGAACGCATTGAGAAACTCGAAGCAGATTGCTTTGACGTATTGGTTGTAGGTGGCGGCATTACGGGAGCGGGAATAGCACTCGATGCCGTGCAGAGGGGTATGAAGGTGGCCTTGGTGGAGATGCGCGATTTTGCTTCGGGCACGAGTTCCCGCTCCACCAAGTTGATTCACGGCGGACTAAGGTACCTCAAGCAAGGTGACTTTGGTTTGGTGAACGAAGTGGGCAGGGAGCGGGCCATTGTGCATAAGCTGGCCCCTCAACTGGTGCATCCTGATCGGATGTTGCTGCCACTCGTGAAAAATGGCAATTACGGCTTTCTGTTAACAGCCGTAGGTCTTGCAGTCTACGATTTCTTAGCAGGGGTGAATCGACGGGATCGAAAACGGATGCTGGGTGTGAAACAAACCTTGCGCACTGAACCGTTGCTGAACAGCGAAGGATTGAAAGGAGCCGGATTTTATGCAGAATACCGAACGGATGATGCCCGTTTAACCTTGGCCGTTCTTACCAAAGCTGTGGAGAAAGGAGCTGTGGTGCTCAATTATGCGAAGGTTGTAGCGTTTACAAACGAGGGTGACCAGATGACGGGAGCACGGGTGTGCGATGAGGAAACAGGACAAGTTTTTCACGTGAAAGCGAAGGTGGTTGTAGGGGCCGTAGGTCCTTGGACCGATGAACTGCGCCTGATGAATGATCGGAGTGTAAAGAGGGTAATCCGCCATACGAAAGGAATTCACTTGGTTGTACCTCGTTCTAAAATTCCCATCCGGCATACGGTATATTTTGATCATAGCGATGGCAGAATGTTATTTGCAATTCCACGCGATGAAAAGGTGTATTTGGGAACAACAGATACAGACTACCATGGTTCTTTGGAGGAACCCTCGGTAACACGCAGTGATGCAACATATGTGTTGGATGCGGTCAATCGGATGTTTCCATCAGCTCACTTGCAACTCAGCGATGTTGAGTCTTCATGGGCTGGAGTTCGTCCACTCATTGAGCAACCCGGGAAGTCGGCCTCATCCGTTAGCAGACGCGATGAGGTATTTACTACTCCCAATGGAATGTTGTTGATTGCCGGAGGAAAGCTCACAGGATATAGAAAAATGGCAGAGCGCATAGTTCAGCGCGTTGCCTTGTCGTTGGGTGTCAGAAGGCCGTCGCTGACGCATCGAACGCAGCTCACCGGTAGTGAATATGCTTCGTACGCTTCTGTAGAAAATCACATCAACGCAATAGTAGAATTGTGGGCACACATTCGCATCACGCCGGAACAAGCGAGGTACCTTGTTCATACCTATGGTCGATGTGCAGATGCCATCATTGAAGGGATGGATGGGGAAGGAGAGTGGGAATGGCAGATGATTCGATCTGAATTGAAGTATTGCGTTGAAAACGAGTTTGTTGAACATGCGGTGGATTACTACGAGCGCCGTTCCGGGAGGTTGTTTTTTAACGTCCAGAGTTTACATCGGTATGGTCATGACATCGTTCAAGAGCTTGCGAAGCTAAAGGGATGGTCTGTGGAACAGGTGGCAAAGGAAGTGGCGCGTCTCAACGACGATTTATACCGCGTAGTCCGATTTTCGGATGATGAATAAAGTCCCAATCGTCGAAATGCATACTAAAAATGCGAGCGGTATTTTCGGCATCTGCAATTGCGCGGTGTTTAGATCCTTCGAAGGCCATTCCGCCAAACTGCAATGCTGTAGTTACCCCAACGGGTTCGCGTAAATTCAGCAAACGCGCGTGGGCTGTTTTAAGGCAGTAGTGTCTGTTGGCCCAACTGAGTTCGATTTGATGCAGTTCTGCATCCATGCTCAGTTGTTTTAAATCGTAATCGCCCCAGCTAAGCAAGACGATTTCATTTTCAGCCGGGTTGAGCCATTCTTCAAAATCCCACATAACCTCCTGAAAGTCAGGGGCGGGATCGATGTCTTTTTGGGTGATGGAGGTAAGCTGTGTGCAAAACGAAGAGAGCTTCGGGTTCTGCATTGGCTTCACAAACGAGTTGAAACTACCAACGTGTTCACCATTGTCATTGATTTTGGCAGCACCTATTTCAATGATCTCTTGTCTGGGAGGCTTGTGAAGGCGCCAGCAAGTTGCTTCAAGGTCGAACACGATATACGAGGTCTTCTTCGTCACGGCCGCCAAAGGTAATAAAACGAAAGGGTGATCAATACAACCAATCGTCTCCCATCGAATCGATGTAGTTGTCGATATCCTCCATGTCTTCATTGACCCACTCCAACTCAAAGTCTTCGGGATCGTATTCACCACCGTACCAGTCGAATTTTTCTTCGTATTCCGGCAGGCGAGGGTTCGCCATGATTTTAATAAACTCGAGGTATCCGGGTAATCCGCCTACGTCTTCGGGTGGACAATTGCGTGCACCTTCCAAGCAGTAAGGCAGGTGTGGGGCCTTGTGGTCTGTTAACACCTTTTCAAGTGTTATTTTATGCGTCCAGTCATCGCCGAAATCGTACACATACGTGATCACATCGCCTTCTTTTTTCAAGATGGTTGAAAGAAGCACATCGGTGTCTTCCATGAAATCGTCACCTTCTAGGAAGTCGATTTGAGTTATTTTATCTGCACCGTCATCGAAGTAATAAAGATGACAATTCTCCCAGCCCATGGCAAGTTGAATGGTATGATGCACATTGCGCATGTTGGTAGATGCGTCAATCAGGATTCGTCTCCAAATCGTAGGAGAGACCTCCTGTAATTCAATCAATAGTTGATAAACCATTTTAATGAATCAAGAAATAAAGTGGGATGAATGATTATAAGTGATGCTGTCTGAATCAGACCCAGCGTTGTATCGGCAAATAGATAACACGAAATTCACGTTTCTCCGTTATTCGCACGAAGATAGATAAAGTTTCAAATGCGGCGAAATTTTATGCTAACATTCAGATTAAAGGTACGTTAACAAAGATTAATGATAGGTGTTTTTTGTTTGTCAACGATTGCAGTCTTGTTTGATCCATTCAAGCTTTTCCAAGTCATAACCCAGTTTAACTGCTGTTTCAAGGAAAATGGCTGAGCGCGCATTGGGTAATTCAGGTGTTCGAGAAAGCAACCATAAATAATCTTTGCTGGAACTTCCCACTAGAGCAACGCTATAATCAGAGGCCAATTCAAGGATGAGGTAATCTGAGCTGAAAGGCCAGAAAAAAGATACGCGTAGCTCACCAGGCTTTGCAGGGTCAGGTTGTGAGGCGCTGCCTGTTGATTCTTCCAACTCCCCTTTTTCATTGATTCCGCTGTTCAAAACGACTATATTGTTTGGGTGTATGGTGTATTCAGCGGTAACGCAACTCAGGCCTTTTTCGAAGCGATTCGGTAAGCGAGCAATTTCATACCATTTGCCAGCGTATTTCTGGAGGTCGACTTCTTTTACTGTTGGCAGTTTTTCTGCAGAATTGCATGCTGCAAGAAGAAAAAGGGTGGAGATGATTACTTGACGCATGCTTAAATATACAAAAAAAATGCGGCAATTGCACTATGTTGCTCCATTTGATTTCGAAGTACTTTTGAAGCATGAAAATAACACTCGGCATAGCTGAAGACAATCCCAATCTCATTCGAAGTGTCCTTGAAAAGATGTCTTTGTTCGATGAAGTAGAGGTTTTATGGGTTGCTTCGAATGGACTAGAAGTGCTGGAGAAAATAACCAATGTTCGTCCTGACATTGTGTTAATGGACATCAACATGCCCGAGATGAATGGTGTAGATGCTACGCGTCGGTTGAAAGAGCACTATCCGCAGGTTCGGGTGATCATGTTAACGGTTTTTGACGAGAACGATAAAATCTTCAGCAGCATTCTTGCCGGGGCTACGGGTTATCTGCTGAAAGATGAGAAGCCGGAACGTCTGCACGCAGCCATGATTGAAGCCATGGAAGGCGGAGCTCCAATGTCGCCCATCATCGCGCACAAAGCGCTCTCACTTATTCGCTCTATAGGCAAGGAACCCAGCTCTAATATCGACTTTGGACTTTCTCAACGCGAAATGGAGATTTTGGAGCAAATAGCTCAGGGGGCTAACTATCAAGAAATAGCAGAATCACTTTTCATTTCTCCAAACACGGTGCGAAAGCACATTGAGAACATCTACCGAAAACTGCAAGTACACAACAAGGTGGAGGCCATTCAATTGGCCATGAAACACGGTATTATTTGATCGGTACTGAGATCGAAATGCGGGTGCCCGATCCATTGCTGTCGAAGGTTATGCTGCCGCCAACATCGCGCACACGAGCCGACATATTTCGAATTCCATAATGGCCCTCAGGTAGCTGCTGAACAGAGAATCCGATGCCGTTGTCTTCAATGAGGAGTTCTATGGCTTCCTCTTTGCCGGAAATCATTATATCGAAGGTGCTTGCTTGCGCATGTTTGATGACATTGGTCGCTGCTTCTTGAATAATGCGAAATAGATTCACTGTGAGGGAGGCTGGAATGAGCACCTCGGTTTTTCCCAACAGTTTTACGTGCTGCCGAATGTCATGATTTTCGTTGAAAAGACGGCTTAGATAATCTTGAATACGTTCGCTGAAATCGCCAATAGAAACATCACCTTTGTTAAGCGTCCAAATGGTATCGCGCAGTTGCTGCATGGTGCCTCGGGAAAAATCTCCCAAATCTTCAAGAGCGGGCAATACAGTGGTTTCGTTTTTATGTTTGATTTTAAAGCTGAGGTTGTCGAGGGTGGTGATGACATGGGTAATCTGCGCCCCGATATTATCGTGCAATTCCATGCTTATGCGCTCGCGTTCTTCCCTGACTGTTCTTTCTGTTTCTTCTTTTCTGCGCTGAATATTGAGTTTACGTCGCGCATCAGCGCGGATGATTAAGCCCACCACAATCGCCACGGTAATAACTGCTAAAACAAAAAACCAAGCGGTTTGCCAGAAAGGTGGATATACAACTACAGGAAGTTGCAACAAACGCTCAACCACCTGTCCTTTCATGTCGACACTGGCGATTTCAATGGCGTTGAGTTCGGCCGGAAAGCTGCTCAATTGCAGTCGTTGTGGACCGTTGTTGAGGATTACCCACGAGGTATCTACGCCCATGAGTCGATATGCAGGACGTAGATTCGCGGATTCCAAATCAGGTATCGAAAAATCGATGATGAGGTTGTTGTCTGAAGGATGAAGGGTTAAGTGTTCCGGTTGAAACATGCTTCCCTTTAAATTGGTTCCCGGCAGAATGGGCTTGTTGTTGATGAGGATTTCATTGATCAGTAGCCGGCCGGTATATGGAGCGGGTTCCAGCGAATCTGGGAAGATGTAAGCACCGTCTATTCCGCCAAACCAAATGTATCCATCAAATGTACCGAAGCTGTTCTGGCTATGTTCGGTGAAAGGCACTCCTTGCGCCACGCTCAGGTTGGCAATTATGCGGTTATTTCGAATCGCTGAAAGGCCATCATTGGTGCTGAACCAATAGGTTTCATTCAATCCTTTTACGCCGCCGTAGACGACTTCATTGCCCAAGCCATCTTCAGCTGTCCAGTAATCAATTGCGCCATCCGAATTTAACCGATTGATGCCTCGGCCTAGGGTGCTGATCCAACACTGATTGTCTTCTACCAGTGTTGAAGCCACTATTTGAAAAGTCAGTCCTTCAGGGATAGCCAAAAGGCTCGAAGCATAGGGCGGATTTTGATCAATTATAGATAACCCCGCTGTATGGGACGCATAAATCTTTCCTTGGTGGATGGATACATTCAGCGTATAAGGGGGTGTGGCTTTGGAGACTTCTTTGGGGTATATTTTGAATGGAGGAACATCGCTTCGTATGAGATAAACACCTTCTGAAGTAGCCGCAGCAATTACATCCTCGCCGTGTGCGAGAGAAAATACTTCTGGTGATCCGTTTAAAGCGATCGAATTTTTGAGAGTAAAACCATCGTTGAAGCTCAAAAGCCTAAGTATGCCATCCTTTGCCCCAATCAACCAGCCGGAGTCGACAGGAAGAATGGTGGTTGCATGAAATCCGTTCCATCGAAGGTCAGTGTTATGATTTCTCGCGCTATTCGGGAAAACGGGGTTACGGATGATCTCCAATCCGGCGGTGGTTGCGACAAGTATTAGCGAGTCGAGCGAATGCATCGACCATACAACCGGATCCTGAAATCGGTTGCCGGGCATATAGGTAAAATCTGAATGCATCTGAGGTAGGAAAATCACTCCGTGGCGATTTGTTCCGCACCACAGGCGATTTCGGCTATCCACGAACATCTTTTGGTAGCTATCGTTGATGCTGTTGGCCTCACCGATACTGCTTGCATTGCCCGTTTGTGCCGAAACCCTTCTTAAAGAGCCATCATAGGTAAACAAACCGCTTTCTGTGCTTAACCATAGCTTGTTGGATTGATAAATGGCATCGTTGATGCGCATTTCAACGGGGATGATGGTTTTTAAAGTGCCTTCAGAAATGGCAAGAGTGTCATCGTTCCATGCTGCTAAACAATTATTGTAACAGTACATGCCATGTACATCTGTTATTCCGGCATGATCGAAAATAGAGGGTTCAACGAAATAGGTGAGCGACCCTTGTTGATCGCAGAAAACAGCTCCGTTCGGTGTTGGCGCGCCGGCTCTGATTCCTTGGATGGGGAGCGGTAAGAAAACGGGGTCTTCATTCTCATCGAAATCGATGATTCGCCAAATTCCCTGCTCCGCCGCTACTAATCGGCCATCGGGAAGGCTGATGATGGTTGAAACAAGGCTGTGGAAGTAGTTCTCTGCAAGTTCAGTAAAGCGCGTTACTTTCCCGGTCGCCGGGTCAAGTCGATTCAGTCCACTTCGTGTTCCAACCCATATTTTCCCGAATCGGTCTTCCGCAATGGTGAAGATGTAGTTGTCTGTTAAACTGGCTGAATCGCGCGTGTTTCGATACGTTTTGAAGTTGTATCCGTCAAAACGGTTGAGTCCGTCCTGCGTACCGAACCACAAAAAGCCGTGTTGGTCTTCAAAGACATCCGTGACCGTATTTTGGGATAAGCCGTCGTTAACGGTCATGTTTCTGAAGCGGTATTCAGTTTGAGAGAATCCGTTCAAGGAAAGAGCCACTATCACCAGGGTTAGCCAACGCATGTTCAAAGATAATCCGATCTTTGGAGGTATGAAACGACTTGTAGTTTTAACTGGCGCAGGGATGAGCGCTGAAAGCGGCATTCCAACTTTTCGGGGTGCTGATGGTTTATGGGAAGGCCATCGGATTGAGGAGGTAGCAACGCCTCATGCATGGAACGCAGATTTTCGGAAGGTACTTCGTTTTTACAATGAGCGCAGAGCTGGAGTGATGAACGCCAGTCCTAATCGCGGACACATTATTTTAAGGGAACTGGAAGAGTTGGTGGATGTGCGCATTATTACCCACAACATCGATGATTTACATGAAAGGGCTGGGAGCAGCAGCATAATGCACCTGCATGGTGAGATTCGCAAGGCGCGCTCTACGAAGGATGCTAGGTTAATTTACGAGATCAGTGGATCAGACATCAACGAAGGTGATTTATGTGAGTTGGGATCGCAGTTGAGGCCGCATATTGTTTGGTTTCATGAAGATGTCCCAATGATGGAGCCAGCCATTGCATTGACGCAAACGGCCGACATATTTCTCATTGTTGGCACCAGTCTACAGGTTTATCCCGCGGCTAGTTTGGTGCATTTTGTTCGGTCAGGAGTGCCTGTCTTTGTGGTAGATCCGGTTATTCCGAATATTCCGGGACTCAACCGAAGTCGGTGCATTGAAGAGGGGGGAAGTGCTGGATTGGAACGGTTCCGCGAATTGCTGAAAGACGGGTATCTGGCAGGTTAACTAGCGAAGACGTTTCTTGATTTTCCGGGCTTGGGCCTTTGGAACTTTTGCTTCTTTTTTGGAGATATCGATGATTCCCAGTTCGATTTCTCTAACTGTTTCTTCAATTGCCCAATCTTCGCCTTCTGCGTCGTAATCATCTTTGAGGTTATGACCGAAGATACGGGCTAGCGATTGCCACATGAAAGCAGAAAAACTTCCTTTTAATTCTTGAATCAACTCATAGGAGGTGTCGCCTGTTTCGCGGTCAATGAGTTTGATTAGAATGATTCCTTCGCTCACCGTCATATCTTCAATTTCACCTTCAAATCGGGCTTTTAGTTCTTTTTCGGCTTGATCGAGGTATTTTCTGCGTTCGCGCTCTGTTTTCAGATTGCGCATTTCTTCTTCGTAAGCGGCCATCATTTCCCCGGCAGCTTTGGCGTACGGATAAACCTTGATGACCCGCGCTCGGGTTCGATTGTATTGCCGTTCTTCTCTGGCCGATTTAAACACTTTCGGGCCTGCGATGTATGCGGCATCCAGATTCACGACCGCCAATGTGTCGCCATCTACTATGATGCGTTCCACGAGCATACCGTACGGTGTCTCTATTTGAGCGAAGGCCAAAGAAACACTCATCAGACACCCAAGAGAAAAGACAAGCTTATGCATAGACATTCAACGTTAAATGTACGAAAAAACGTATGTGAATGTTGCATGCAACCATTGTGCCTCAATGATTTCGGCGAGCCCTCCAATTTTCGTTCAGTGCATTTTGTGTGTCTCTGGCTTGGTTTTTTTCCTTTTCAAACAGGAGAGTGGCGGCAACGGCAGCTATGCGAGCTTCTGAATCTGAGAAGGCATCGAGCATTTCTGGGGAGTAATGATTTTTCACAAAGTGGGTATCAAATTTTCCACTGGTGAATGCAGGGTGGTTGATTGCGAATTTGCAGAAACTGAGGGTTGTTTTTACCCCGGAGATATGGTAGTCATTAATGGCACGCGTCATTTTATCAATGGCTGCTTGCCGGTTTTCTGCATGCGTAATCAACTTGGCGATCATGGGGTCATAGTAGATAGGAATATCCATACCTTCTTCAAAACCATCATCTACGCGCACACCGGGACCTTCTGGCCTGCGGTACGTCTTCAATTTGCCGATATCAGGTAAGAAGCCGTTTTGCGGATCTTCGGCATAAACGCGAATCTCAAGTGCGTGTCCGTGAATTTTCAAATCACTCTGTGAGAACGATAGTTTTTCACCGCGCGCCACGTTGATTTGTTCGCGAACAAGGTCTTTTCCTGTAATCATTTCAGTAACAGGGTGTTCAACCTGTAGTCGGGTGTTCATTTCCAGAAAATAATAGTTCATCTGGTCATCAACGAGGAACTCAACGGTACCTGCACCTACGTAGTTGCATGCACGAGCCACTTCACATGCGCTTTGGCCCATGGCTTCGCGCAGGGCAGGAGTTAGAACCGAGGATGGAGCTTCCTCAACTACTTTTTGGTGTCGGCGTTGAATAGAGCACTCGCGTTCAAAGAGGTGAACAACATTTCCGTGGGTATCTGCCAAGACTTGAATTTCGACATGTCGAGGTCCGCTGACATAGCGTTCGATGAATACAGAGCCATCTCCGAATGAGTTTTCGGCTTCGGATATCGCACGCGACATTTGGCTTTCGAGTTCATCTTCTTTTTCAACAATACGCATTCCTTTGCCGCCACCACCTGCGGACGCTTTAATCAGCAAGGGGAATCCGATTTCACGGGCGATGCCTAAGGCTTCAGAAACATTGGCAACAGCTGAATCGGTGCCCGGCACAAGGGGAATGTTTCGGTCTTTAACGGCATTTTTAGCAGCCAATTTACTTCCCATTATTTCCATTGCTTCCGGAGAAGGACCCACGAACGTTATTCCGGCCTCTTTTACTTTTCGTGCAAAGGCGGCGTTTTCCGAGAGGAATCCATAACCAGGGTGAATGGCATCGGCACCAGTCTTCCTGCAGGCCTCCAGAATTCGGTCAGCACGCAAATACGAATCTGACGAAGCTGGACCTCCTACGTGGATGGCCTCATCAGCAAACCGTACAAACGGAGCGGTACGGTCAGCATCAGAATAAACGGCCACAGTTGCAATGCCCATTTCACGTGCTGTGCGCATGATACGCAATGCAATTTCTCCACGGTTAGCTACCAATAGTTTTTTCATTCTTATGCATTTGGATCACAAAGTACGCAAATCGATCAGCGCAAGTTGTAATGTTTTAAAATGAGTTTTTCGAACCACCTCCCGGGCAGCAATCGATACAGCCAAACACTCAGGTGCTGAGTGGCAGTAGCTACGCGATAGCGCAAACGGGGTTTTTTAGACTCGATTATTGTGTGTACTGTTTTGGCAATCAAGATAGGGTCTTGGGCAAAAGATACTTCATGGTTTATTTGCTCAAGCACAGCTTCAAATTTGGGGTATAGGTCTTTATTAATCGCCGCGGCCCCCTTTCGATTGGCGTTGATGTTGGTCTTAAAATCACCCGGTTCAATGATGCTTACCGAAATACCATCGTTGGCAAGTTCCATACTTAACGCTTCAGAAATCCCTTCTACGGCGAACTTGCTTGCGGAATAAATTCCGCGATAAGGCAGGGCGAAAATGCCTCCAATGGATGTTACATTGATCATTTTTCCTTTCGACATCCGCAAAAGGGGAATGGCTGCTCTGCAAACGTTGAGGACACCGAATAAATTGGTGTCGAAGATTTCTTTTGCTTCAGCGTCAGTTGTGCATTCCAACGGGCCTGCCATACCAAGGCCAGCGTTGTTGATCAAGGCATCTAACTGTCCAGATTGTTTCAATATTACATCCAACGCAATGTCGATAGAGGCGATATTTGTAACATCCATTTGAACTTCTCGCAGGTTACCGTCGAAACGGTTGATGCAGGAGCGGCTAGCGGCATACACTACATAT
>JBJOIB010000366.1:0-6084 GCA_046047375.1 Bacteroidota bacterium | reverse complement strand
CCGGCGGTAAGTATTTCTGTCTGATAGCGGATTTTTCTTCTGTCGGCCACTTCCTTCATGAATGCTATCATGCGCGGGTCGCAGATGGCGCTGGCATCCATTATTTTGATCGCTGTTCCTTCCCCCAAGGCTGTTACACGTTCATGTGCAGCTGCGCCAGGCGTATCAAAGGCTATTGTGGTATCGAGGCCGAATCCGAAATCGGGCTGAATGTCGAGTGTTGCCACTTGCACACCCCGAATGCCAACTTCTTCTTGCACCGTGAAGACAGCATATACATCGCACGCTGGTTTTTTGAGCGCTTTGAGAGTTTCCAGCAGAATGAAAACGGCTACCCGGTTATCGATTGATTTACAATTTACACAATCGCCCATTTCAACCAGGGTGCGTTCACGCGTTACAATGCTTCCCACAGGCACCAGCTCTTTTACTTGATCGGCTGGAAGACCGAGGTCAATAAAGTAATCACTCAACTGAGGCGCTTTGTTGCGTTCATCGGCAGACATGATGTGGATGGGTTTGCTTCCCATAACGCCAATGAGAGCCTTTTTGCCATGCACAACCACACGCTGGGCTGTCAGCGTTTTCGGATCAAACCCTCCTAGCGTGTGAAACCGGCAAAATCCTTTGTCATCCACATGGGTGACCATGAATCCAATCTCATCCATGTGAGCGGCAATCATTGCTTTTTTTCGGGTTTTGCCCTTGCGAAAAGCCACCACATTGCCCATCGCGTCTACCGATACTTCATCCGCAAGCTTATGATTCTGAATGTGTTGTATAACGAGTTCCCTTACGGCTTGTTCATAGCCGGGCACTCCAGGAGTTTCACAGATTTCAGCAAGCAGTTGTATGTTCAAGGCCATTATTTCAGATTTCGCCCAAATCTAAAGGGTATTAACGGAAAAAGTCCGCCGAAGCGAACTTTTGTATCCTCATTACAACGTTGATAACCTTGCGGTTCTCTCAATCTTGGTAAATGCATTCTGCCACTGTCTGTCCCACAGCCTTAAGCGTTTGAGTGTCTATAATGTCCATGTTGTCTTTGTGGGTGTGGTGGAAAAAACCGTAGCCCATAGGCAGCACATCCACGTGGTATTGAACAATGTTGGCAGAAGGAACTCCTCCCATGGTTACAAAGTAGTTGTCATCCACGGTTTGAGGTGTTACTTTGTCGTGGAAATAGCCTCCATACCCGAGTTTCTGAGCGGTTCGCCAAACTTTATCTACCACCATTGGAGAGGTTGCTACCGAGGTTCCTTCACGGTTGAATACCGCATCTTTCGCACCTACCATATCCAGCAAAATTCCATATTTCGCGCGGTAATTCGGACGATGCTTGTTTTCAGCCCAATACTGCGAACCGAGGCACCAGTCTGTATAATCACCGGTTTCGAATCCCTCTGGAGCTCCGTAATCTTCGGTATCAAAAAACACGATGTCAACACCGGTTGAAGGTGCTTGGGCATGAATCATGCGTGCAATTTCCAACAAGACACCAACGCCAGAGCCCCCGTCATTAGCGCCATCAATAGGCTCTTTCTGTCGAATCGAATCTTTATCAGCAAAGGGGCGTGTGTCCCAATGTGCATAAAGCATGATTCGGTTTTTTTTCTCCGGGGCAAATTGCCCGATGATGTTGCGCATGTTCAAGGCCGTACCGTCATAAGCGGTAACAACTGCTTTTTGCTCAATCACGTCGGCGCCGTAAGAGCTTAATTTTTGAACCAGCCAATCGCCACATGCAGCATGTTCGGCGCTGTTTGGTACCCGCGGTCCGAAGGCTACTTGCTTGGCAATGTAGGCGTAGGCTGAATCGGCATCAAACTGAGGGGTAGTCACTTGCGGCTTTTCAGTTACTTTAGGTTTTACCGGTTCATCTCCGCATCCTACCCAAAAGGCAGACAGGAGAAGAAGGGCCAATATTTTATCCTTCATAGGTCCAAGTTGTGCCCTCTTTGGCATCTTTTATTTGAATTTTGAGCGCGGCTAATTGATCGCGTATTTGGTCAGCAACGGTCCAGTTTTTATTCGCTTTGGCTTCATTGCGCATGGTTATCAAAAGAGACATCAGGTCATCTGTCAATCCATCGTTGCCAGCTTCTGTTTCGGCCACAAAACCGAGCACATCGAACATAAAGTCGTTAAATAATGCTTGCAATTGCTCAATGGCAGAGGCGCTTAGGTTAACCTGTCCTGCCACTGCGCTATTGATCAACTTCACACCCTCAAAAAGCACAGAAATGAGAATAGGGGTGTTGAAGTCATCGCTCATGGCTTGCATGCATTTCTTTCTCAATTCGGCCACTTCAGCATCACCTCCCGTTGAGGGTGTAATTTTTCCGATCGACGCCATCGCGGCCATCATGCGTTGAAAGCCTTTTTCAGCAGCTTGCAAGGCTTCATTGCTAAAGTCGAGCGTGCTGGCGTAATGCCCTTGCAACATGAAGAAACGCACGGTCATCGGGCTATAGCCTTTATCGAGTAATTTATGATTGCCGGTGATAAGTTCCTCCGGGGTAAAGCCATTTCCTTCTGATTTGGCCATTTTTCGTCCGTTCACAGTCAGCATGTTTCCGTGCATCCAGTAGCGCACCGGAGCAGCTCCTGTTGCTCCTACGTTTTGGGCTATTTCACATTCGTGGTGCGGGAATTTGAGGTCCATACCACCACCGTGAATATCGAAGGTTGTTCCTAGGTACTTAGTACTCATCGCCGAGCACTCGAGGTGCCAGCCCGGAAATCCAATTCCCCACGGAGAAGGCCACTTCATTAAATGTCCTTTCTCAGCCTTTTTCCACAACGCAAAGTCCAAACTGTCACGTTTTTCATCCTGACCGTCCAGATCCCTCGTATTGCTGATCAATTCTTCGATTTTCCGTCCCGACAGCTCACCATACCCATGTGTGGTGTTCAACTTGCGCACATCGAAATAAACACTTCCGTTCACTTCGTAAGCATATCCATTTTCAATGATTTTTTGAATCATTTCAATCTGCTCAATGATGTGTCCAGTGGCTGTTGGTTCAATGGAAGGCGCGAGGATGTTAAACACGCGCATCACATCATGGAAGTCGTTGGTGTATTTCTGAACCACTTCCATGGGCTCCAGATTATCGAGACGTGCTTTCTTAGCGATTTTATCCTCACCTGCATCCGCGTCATCGGTGAGATGCCCGACATCTGTGATGTTTCTGACATAGCGCACCTTGTAACCAAGGAATGTGAGGTATCTGTAGACGATGTCGAAAGTTAAAAACGTACGGACATTGCCGAGGTGGACGTTGCTATACACCGTTGGTCCGCAGACGTACATGCCCACGAAAGGGGCATTCAACGGTTCAAAGATGTGTTTTTCGCGTTTGAGACTATTGTAAATGCTCAGCGGAAATTCTTGATATCGCGTAGTTTGCATAGTGGTGCAAAGAAAATAAATTCGATTGATTTTAAGATGAACTCCAAATGAAAGAGCCACCAAATTGGCGGCTCCATCCATTTCAGGTATGTGTAGTTGTTGTTATTCTTCGTCTTCTTCGTCGATGATACCTGTTCCGATGTACTTTCCATTTCGGTAAATCTCAATGCGAGCGAGGATTCCATCTTGGTTGTATCGGTACCATTTTCCTTCCCAAAGGCGGCCATTTTTGAATTGTCCGATCTGGGTCACTTGTTGTTGTTCGTTGTACAATACGTTGTAGCCATCGGGTTCGAACTTATAAGCCTCATTGGGCGTATGTTTTTCGGTTACCTGGGTTTTGGTGGCTTCAGGCTTCTTGTCTTCTTTGATCACGACGGGCGACTTCTCAAACGTTTTGATGCTGCCTGGTTTTAGAACACCGTCATTGAGAACTTTTACTTCAATCAGCTTTCCAGCTTCATTGAACCTACGCATTTCGCCTTCTTCTTTTCCGTTCACGATGTTCACCTCCAGCGCGAGCTGACCGTTTTCGTGAAAGTATCGTTGCACTCCATTGCGCTTTCCACTTTCTGCAAAAAAGAATTCCTGCTGCAGATTTCCATTCGAGTGATAACGCTTGAAAGAACCTGTATTTTTATTTCGAGCCCAGGTTCCGGTCTCTTCAAGAACGCCGTTCTCGTAGTAAATGCTGTATTTTCCGTTCGGTCGATTGGCCTCGTACATGATTTCAGAACGCAGTTTACCGTTCGGGTAATAGCGTTTCCAAACGCCTTCTTTGAGGTTGTTTTTGTAGTTGCCTTCTTCAACGGTGTTGTTTGGATTGTAGGCAGGATCATCGGCCATGTAGCCCTTGATAATCCAATATCCCTGGCGCATGCCATTGCCATCAACAACGTTGATTCCGTCGTCTGTCGCCATGATCAAAAACGATGACATGAACGCTAGTACGAACAGAAACAGGTTTTTAGAGGGTGCGGTTAAAGTATTCATCGCATTAGGTTATACACGATTTCTCGTGCATTCTAATACGCAATTACCCTAGCGAAGTTTCAGAAATCAGTTTTTTTTTTCGAATGGCGGGTACCATGATGCTCACCAAGTCATCAACGGTATGGGTTGTTTTCCATCCCCAATCCTCTGAAGACCTACTGTCATCAATGCTTTGCGGCCAGCTGTCAGCAATTTTCTGTCTGAAATCTGGGGCATAGCTGATAGAAAAATCAGGAATTTCCTTGCGGATGGCGTTCGCTAATTCTGACGGGGTAAAGTCAATTCCGGCCAAATTGTAGGAAGATCGAATCTTGATTTGGTCAGAAGGTGCTGACATCAGCTCGATAGTTGCCCTGATAGCTTCCTCAATATACATCATGGGAAGACGGGTGTCAGCAGACAAGAAAGATTCATACGAACCTTGATCTATCGCTTTGTAGAAAATGTCTACCGCATAGTCTGTTGTTCCACCACCAGGAGCACTTCTGTGACCTATCAATCCCGGGTACCGCAAGCTGCGCACATCTACACCAAATTTTTCATGGTAGTATTCGCACCAGCGCTCTCCGGCCAATTTGGAAATGCCGTAAATGGTATTTGGTTCACATACAGTAAATTGCGGAGTTTTTACACGCGGAGTGGTAGGGCCGAAAACGGCGATGGAAGAAGGCCAGAAAACTTTCTTTACCAGACCTTTTCTGGCTGCATTTAAAATATGAAACAGACCATTCATATTGAGGTCCCACGCCAAGTCTGGTTGTTTTTCAGCGCTTGCAGATAACAAGGCCGCCAGTTGATACACCGTATCTATTTGATGCTTTTTGAGCACCTCTTCCAGTTGTTCGTGGTTCAAAACGTTCAAGTGCTCGAACGCTATGTCAGACAATCCCTCTCCCTGCGGCGGACGTAAATCTGCGGCGATTACATTTTCACTTCCGTGAAGCTCTTTCAGCTTCATCAACAACTCAATGCCGATCTGGCCGGCAGCTCCTATAACGAGCGATCGTTCTTTCATCATTTGCATCTGGTCATTTCAGATTGGATGGACGGCAAAGGTAGCAAAGGGGAATTGAATTTTTACAAGCTCAACAATTCTTTGAACCGAACCGCTTGCCTACGCGAAATCTCCACTTCGGTGCCTCCTTTCAAGGTCACCTTGAGTCGGCCATTGAACCAGCTGTCTACCTTGTCAATGCTCTCCAGGTTGATGATTTGTTGTCGATTGGCCCGAAAGAAGGTCTCTGGATCTAAGCGTTCCTCAAGCTGATTCAACGATCTTAAAATGAGGGGTTTGTGGTTGTCGAAAAACACCCTTGAGTAGTTTCCGCAGACTTCAAACAAACGGATATCGCCAAGTCTTACCAGCCAGCATTTATCGCCATCTTTCACAAAAACTTTTTCATTGGCATCCAACATGCCCTCACGCACCTCTTCGCTAATGGCCTCTTCAGATCCCGTGCCTAGGTGTTGTTTCACCTTTTCGACGGCTTTGGCAAGTCGTTCTCCATTGATGGGTTTGAGCAAATAGTCCAGAGCGTTGTACTCGAATGATTTGATCGCATATTCATCGTAAGCGGTGGTGAAAATTACCTCGGGAATGGATTCAAGGGATTCCAATAGTTCAAAGCCGTTTTTTCCGGGCATGTGGATATCCAAAAAAATCAGCTCAGGGCCCG
>JBJOIB010000365.1:0-10718 GCA_046047375.1 Bacteroidota bacterium | reverse complement strand
GCCTGTGTGGTAAACGATCGTTGAAATCCGTTGAAGCCATCAGGCACACCACAATCCAAAGGCACAGCTTCGGCCTGACTCCAATCTGTGCCGTTTACATATTTATACTCCAAATAGGTGTTAGGAGCGAATAGCGCGGTATGCGTGTACACCCCGGCAATCCAAGGCGACATCTGTATCGAGGTGGGATCCCAACCTTGGAAATTACCCGCCAGATGAACCCCTTCAGGAAGCACGCTGGTTTCGCTCATATCTACCAAAAAGGTGACCGCATACAAGCAGCTTCCATCATCCACATTAGCTGATGGATTGAAGTTCGCCGCTCCGGAATCAGTGCACCCCGGATAGGGAACTGAAGAACAATCCGTGCACGCACCAAAGCAAACAGCTTCTAGCGTGGTGGCGTTTGCAGGCACTAGCAGCGTTCTGTTGCCATCCACGTTGCACACCTCCGGAACTACTTCATCGCTTCCCCACGCATTGCCGTTGATGAATTTATAGGCTACCTCTTCTCCCGGTACAAGGGAAGCCGTGTAGGTCCACAATCCATTACCAGCAGGCAGCATGGCTGTGGTAGACGGATCCCAGAGTTGAAAATTCCCCGCAATGTGCACCCCCTCGGGAGCTACCGTTTGCTGCGACATATCGACCACAAAGGTAATGTCGACGGGAGGAAGCACACAGGCTGCACAGGACTCAAAGCAATGAATCGGTAACTCTGTGCTATTGGCTGCGGTTTGATGAAAGCGGTTGTATCCTCCAAATCCATCCGATAATCCACAGGTTGCCGGCACCCCTTCCGCCTGTGGCCAATCGTTTCCGTTGATGTATTTGTATTGGATCGTCTCCCCTGCTCCTACCTGGATGGTTACCGACCAAATGTTAGCTTCTTCATTGGTAAGCGGCGTAGAACCCGGATTCCACCCCTGGAACGAGCCGGCCACATGCACCCCTTGGGCCGACACCGCTGTTTGCGACATATCTACACGGAGGGTAAGGTTATACAGGCAGGAACCATCATCGCCATCGGCTGCCGGATTGTAATTTGCCGCAGAAGGATCTGTGCAGCCCGGAACCACGAAAATAGGGCTGCTACCGTCTGTATCAGGCGTTGGAAGCGGCTGATCGACGTATAAGTGATACTCGCCCGGTGCGAAATAAAACGAGGCGTTGAGGTCGTTAACATTTACTTGAACGCCTGAAAAGTAGTCGTACCAAATACCTGTGTGCGAAAAGCCAGGCACCATGTTGAAGCCATTCACATCAAAGTTCCCAACCAAAACAGCATTCATGCTTCCATCATACAGGTGCAATCGCTTTCCGGTACCTCCAAAGTCAGTTGTGTAGTTCCAGGTACTGAACACACTGTGCTCCTTTTTAAGCTGGTTCAATGCACGAACCGTTTTGTACAACTCGCGGCGCTCAGGAACATCGAGGTATTCCCAGTGTTCATGCTTCTCATTTACTCTGCAATTGCTGTTCAGAGTGCCATCGCCGCAGTCCTCAATGGAGATATCGTACCCGTATTCGCCCCACTGCCATATCATTTTCGGTCCGGGAGTGCAAATCAAAAAAGCAAAGGCCATTTCGATACGTTCCATGGCGTTCGACAGTGTTTTTACATCGTAACTGCCGCTGGAGTTGCCATAACTAAGTGCTTTAAAAGCTACGCGATCGTGGTCATGGCTTTCCATGTACCCCACCAAGTTGGGCCAGCTCCACCCTCTGTTCGTCCATGAGCTCCAAGTCAGGTCGCTGCCATAGCCCATCACGGCTTCGCTGAAATTGTTATTCATGTCGCCCCAAAGCATAAACCCTTGGTTGGCGAGGGCTGTTTCTTCCGCATTATCCGCGAAGTGTTCAAGAATAACGTAGGCGCCCGGGGTAACGCTTTGGATATGAAATTTGTATTCATTGAGGATATTCACACGCCCCTGATCGTATTGATTCCAATACCCCACATCCGTGCCCGAATTGGTTTGAGTTAGTCCTTTCGACAGGTCGATGCGAAAGCCATCGGCGTGAAATTCCTGCAACCAATACGAAAAGACGCGCTTCCAAAACTCCCTCGTCCAGGGATCGCCGTGATCGAAATCATACCCCACGTTGTAGGGATGTGTGGGCAACTGGTTGAACCAGGGATTTTCAGGCGTTGGTGCGCCGAAACCCAGTTGATTGTCGAAATACATGCGCACCATACTATTGAGTCCAAAGGCGTGGTTGGGAACGATATCGAAAATCACCGCAATCCCTCGCTGGTGCGCTTCGTCAATCAATTCCTTCAGCTTCAGCTTTGTGCCGTAATATTTGTCGACCGCGAAGAACGAGCCCGGGTTGTACCCCCAACTCAGGTTACCGTCGAATTCCATTACCGGCATTAGTTGAATCGCAGTAATTCCAAGGTCTTCCAAATAATCCATGCGGTCAATCACATCCTGAAAATCCTGTCCTTCGTCAAAATCGCGAACCAGCAATTCATATATCACCAAACGGTCTTGGGGTGGACGTTGGTAGCTGCCATCGTTCCACATATAGCCGTCGCCATCGGTTCGAAATGCACTTACAGGCCAATCCGTTCCGGCAGGATATTGCGGCATTGCCGGATAGCGATTTGCGCTGATGTACTGATCGTTCCAAGGATCGAGGATGAGTTGGGCAAACGGATCTGAAACCGCCAAGGAACCTTCAATGAGGTATTGAAAACGATAGTTCGTTCCGGGTTCGAGGTTTTCAAGCAACAACCAATGGGTATTTCCATCGGTGCTTTTGTGCATCAGAAAATCATCGTTCACTTGCCAATTCGAAAGGTCAGACAGCACGTGAACATATGCTTTGGATGGAGCACGCAAACGAAGCAATGCCCGTGTAGGGTCTATGATGTTGATTCCATCCACAGAACCTGCCGGCGGGTCAAGTACAATGGGCGTTTGCGTTATACCCGAAGCGCATAACACCAGGGCGTATAAGAAAGCGATCAAACGGATCATGTTGATGCAAATTGGTTAAGATGGTGTTCAAGATACACTTTTATGCGAAATCCTGCAAAGGTCATCCCGCGAGTGAGCGGAAAAATTAAATGGACTTAAGCCAACCTGTTAAGCTATGCCGTTGTCGATGAGCGATGAGCACTTCGTGTTCCAGCACATCGGAGCGAAAAAAAACGGCTCGTCCACCCATTGGGGCTACCTTTTCAACCCGATCAGGAAGGTAGAGTGCTAATTCACCCCCGTCTTGGTCAGTCCAGCCTTCGTTGAGATACACAATCAGCGAAAAGCGCCTACCAGAGTCGATGGAAAACTGGTCAAGGTGACGCTGATAATAGGTTCCTGGAGGGTATGCAGCGTAATGGAATTCAGACGCATTGATGGAAGTAAAACAGGTGCGATTGAGGTAGTCTACGAACGATTGCAGCACCTGAAACCACCGCAATTCGAACGGGTCTTGCGAATGGTTCTCGAGCCACCGAATAGAATCCCCGCGGACTTGAACATCTGTGCGGTGCATGCCGAGTTTTCCAATGCCTGCACGTTCCATATCATCACCTTCAAAAAAGCTGGTGAGGTTGTTGCGCAAACCCGTAACCAAAGCAGGGTCAAGGAAGTTGTCGACCACGCCAAAGCCTTGATCCATAACACCTTCTATGAGTACTTCAAATTGCTCTTCCATGCTGCAAAGCTAAGCGTGGTAAAACATTGCTTTACTGGGTGTTGATAATTATTGTGGTTGCAGCGTATTCAGCAGGGCTTGAGCTAGTTGACTTGCTGCATGGGGTGCATGGCGAAACCACAATTCCGGCTCTATGAGTTCCAATTCCGAAACCGCCCATTGACCTTGGTTGTCGCGCACCATATCTACACGCGCATAGATGGGGAATTCAGGACAAGCGCGCACGGCGTTTTCGGCAAATGCTATTTCGTCAGGAAGGGGCACATGTGGATGAACGCTTCCGCCAAAATCGTCTTGCACACGGAAATCTCCGGCGCGTGCTATTTTGCGCACGGCATGGGTGACTTTTCCGTTGATGACTACTAAGCTAAGTTCGCCCTCTTCTACAATGGAGCGGATGAACGGTTGGATCATGAAATCTTCTTCTTGCAGGTGCGGATGAAGGAGCGCCTGAACAGATGTAGCCTCCTCAATAGAAAACCGATGCGTATGTCTGGCAGCCCCAGATACCGTGGGTTTCACCACGAACTGTGATTCGCCCAACGCGGCACAAACAGGGGTAAAAGATTCATTCGAATTTCGTTTTAAATACACTGTGGTAACCACATTGACGCCCCGATTTTTCAAATCGTCCAGGTAGTGTTTATCGCGGTTCCAGCGAATCAACTCAGGGGAATTGAACAGCAGAGTTGCACCAGCCGCCACATCCAACCAACGGTTGAACTCTGAAAAGCGGTGAAAATAGTCCCAACAGGCGCGAAACACCGCTACATCCACCGTGTTCCAGTTGAAATCTGCATCAGACCACGCTACCCGCTGCACTGAAAATCCGCATGCCTCGAGTGCTTCCTGCAAAATGCGATCTTCATCCAACACCTGTTGCACGTACCAATCTACAACTTCAGGAGCCACATATTTGCTCTCTGTCAACAGGGCTATCCGCTTCATTCCATGTTTTTTTCTGGTGCAGAAACTTCCGCTTGCACAAATTCATGATCAAGCGCATCAACGTTCGGCTGTGCTTTAGACCACACTTTTTTTAGGATGCTATAAAAAACAAATGCTGTGAGTAATCCGAAAGGAACTGCCATCAGCGATAGCATGGCGTCACTCATATTTTCTGTTGACTCGTTGAGAACAAATTCAATGAACAGAACAATAATGACCCCAAACACCAAAGCGCCGAGGTAATACGAAAGAACCCCAAGAATAGCGAATAACCACTTTGATTTTTGATGCAAAGCTGCCAACGCATAAAAGTACTTCCCGAGGAAATAAAGCAGTAAAAGACCTATCATGTATCTTTTGATTAAGGATAGCTAAAGTACTGAAATGCGCTTATCACTCAGAGGTTGACCTTTTCAGATCAAAAAAAACAAGCGCAATTGATGCTGACCGACTGAGAGCTTTCAGGGAATCACCTCTTAGCAACAAGGTGTTTGAATGCCTCGATTTAATTACACGTTGCACCATGTACTTTCTTACCTTTGCCCCATTCTTTCAGAAGCAAATAAGACTATGAAATACGACGTAATTGTATTGGGAAGCGGCCCGGGAGGATATGTAACCGCCATTCGCGCTTCACAGCTTGGGCTGAAAACAGCCATTGTAGAACGTGAATCGCTGGGCGGAATTTGCCTCAACTGGGGATGTATTCCAACCAAAGCACTATTGAAAAGTGCCAATGTATTTGAGTACATCAGCCATGCTGCCGACTACGGAATTGAAATTGGTTCAGCGAAGGCTGACTTTGGAGGAATGGTAAAACGCAGTCGCGATGTGGCTGACGGTATGAGCAAGGGTGTTCAATTTTTGATGAAGAAAAACAAAATTGAGGTCATCATGGGTACCGGCACATTGATGCCGGGAAGAAAGATTTCTGTAAAGGGAGCTGATGGTACCTCAACGGAGTTGAGCGCTGATCACATCATCATTGCAACGGGTGCTCGCTCACGCGAATTGCCAAACCTGAAGCAAGATGGCAAGAAAATCATCGGCTACCGTGAGGCTATGACCTTGCCAAAGCAACCTAAGAAAATGGTGGTTGTTGGTTCCGGGGCCATCGGTGTTGAGTTCGCTTATTTCTACAATGCTATTGGCACAGAAGTTACCATCGTGGAGTACTTGCCAAACATTGTACCTGTAGAAGACGAAGAAGTGAGCAAGCAACTTGAGCGCAGCTTCAAAAAGCAAGGCATCAACATCATGACCGGCGCAGAAGTGACCAACGTAGACACAGCGGGTTCAGGCTGCAAAGTGACTGTTAAAACGAAAAAAGGCGATGAAGTGCTCGAGTGCGATGTTGTTCTGAGTGCCGTGGGCGTTATTGCCAATATCGAAAACATTGGTTTAGAGCATGTTGGTATTGCTACCGACAAAGGCAAGATCATGGTTAATGATTACTACCAAACAAATGTTCCGGGCTACTACGCCATTGGCGACTGTGTTCCGGGACCTGCTTTGGCACACGTGGCTTCAGCGGAAGGTATTATTTGTGTAGAGAAAATTGCAGGACATCATCCAGAAGCGCTTGATTATGGTAACATTCCTGGTTGTACCTACTGCTCTCCTGAAGTGGCTTCAGTGGGAATGACAGAGAAGCAAGCACGCGAGAAAGGAATTGAAGTTAAAATCGGAAAATTCCCATTCTCAGCATCTGGAAAAGCAAGTGCAGGAGGCAACAAGGATGGATTTGTAAAACTCATTTTTGATGCGAAATACGGCGAATTGCTCGGCGGTCACCTCATTGGCGCCAACGTTACTGAGATGGTAGCTGAGTTGGTAGCTTTGCGCAAGTTGGAAACAACCGGACATGAGTTGATCAAGACGGTTCACCCGCACCCAACCATGAGTGAAGCCATTATGGAAGCGGCAGCAGCAGCTTACGATGAAGTGATTCACCTCTAATTCTGAAGACGAATTCGTTCAAAAGGGGGAGCCATTGGTTTCCCCTTTTTTATTTTCGCGCACACGGCGCGGATGGTGGGTCGCCACAACGGCCATGGTCTTTACTTTTGCTTTCGTGCTTTAGCGGCAGTGTTGTCTTTCACTCCCCCCTCTTGAATGCCGAATTCGGCCATTAACTCCAATCCATAGGCGCGAATAGCCTTCACCACCACCATGGCGCGCAGCCCCCTCGCGGTTATAGAATACTCCACCTTGGGAGGTACTACAGGAAAGACCTTGCGGCTGATGAAGCCCTCCTCTTCTAATTCGCGCAACTGACTGGTAAGCATTTTATGCGTAATACGCGGAATGTCTTTCTTCAGCTCACTGTACCGCATCACCCTGTCTTGCAGTCGCCATAGTATAGGCATCTTCCATGTACCCCCAATGCGGTCCATGGCAAACTCAACCGGATTGTAATAAAGTTTTTGGTTGTATAAAAACTCAGGCATAATGTATTTTACTGATTTTCAGTATACTTTCCTTTTCGACTATATCATACTTAAAAGTAAGTATGTTGACAATAGGCCGCGGTAGGAAGTAACTTGAGGCATTCAAAACAATCTACTACTTTTTTACGCATGATCATGAACATAGCCATCATTGGAACAGGTAACATCGGCGGAACGCTAGCCGAAAAATGGGCGAACAAAGGCCACAACATTTATTTAGGCGTGAGGGACACATCGAACTTCAAAGGACAACGTTTGGTAGAACATCCTAGCATTTCAGCGGTCGACATTCACACTGCAGTGCAAGCGTCAGAAGTGGTTGTTCTTGCAACACCGGCCATGTTGGCGGTTGAAGTTGCTCAATCATTGGGTGATACGACTGGAAAAATTATCATCGATACTATGAACATCGTAATGGGACGTGGTCCGGCGGGATTTGCAACTACTTCTGAGGCCATTTTAGCGCACGCCAACACAAGGGATGTGGTAAAGTGCTTCAACACCACCGGCTTCAACAATATGCAAAACCCTTTTTACCAGGGAGAAGCCATTGATATGTTCATGGCCGGCGACAGCACACGAGGAAAGGCCATTGCAGCTCAACTGGCATTAGAGGTGGGATTCAGCGATTGCCACGACATAGGAGGCAACGATAAATTTGCACAAATGGAAGAGTTTGCGAGGTTTTGGATCAACTTAGCCATGTTCCAGGGCATGGGCCGTGATTTTGCCTTCAAACTCAAACGCAGGTAAGACTTAGTTTCGCACCCGCTTGGCTTCGTTTCGCTCAATGGTATGTCCGGGACGGCTCCAGCGAATTTGTTTCTCCGGATCTTCATTCACCTTGTAGCGTTCATTCACCTCTGGTTGTTCTCCTTTCGCAAAAGGAGCTGCAGGCTTTATTCCGAGAATAGAGAACAACTCCATGTCTTTGTTCACATCCGGATTCGGTGTGGTTAACAATTTATCACCAGCGAAGATGGATCCTGCACCCGCGAGGAAGCACAGGGCTTGTCCTTCATCAGACATCTGTGTTCTTCCTGCCGATAAGCGCACTACAGCAGTTGGAAGCACAATGCGGGTGGTAGCAATCATGCGCACCATTTCCCAAATGCTGATGGGTTGCTGGTCTTCAAGTGGCGTACCTTCCACGGCAACCAACGCATTGATGGGTACACTTTCTGGCGGGGTATCCATGGCGGCGTACACTGCCAACATACCACAGCGGTCATCAGCTGTTTCTCCCATGCCAATGATACCGCCTGAACAAACCGAAACACCAGCCTGTCGAACGTTATCAATGGTTTTCAAGCGGTCTTCATACCCGCGTGTGGAGATCACCTCCTTGTAGTACTCTTCGCTTGAATCAAGGTTGTGATTGTAGGCATACAAACCCGCATCGGCAAGACGTTGCGCTTGTCGTTCTGTCAGCATACCCAAGGTGGCACACACCTCCAAGCCTGTTTCATTGACCACACGCACCATTTCGAGCACGTGATCAAAATCCGCATCGTCTTTCACATTCCGCCATGCAGCCCCCATGCACAAGCGCGATGATCCCGATGCTTTGGCACGAAGGGCCTGCGCCTTGACATGATTAACACCCATCAAATCTTCTCCTTCCACACCAGTGTGGTAACGAGCTGCTTGGGGGCAATAGCCGCAATCTTCAGGGCAACCACCCGTTTTGATGGAGAGCAACGTGCTTACCTGCACTTCTGTTGGGTTGTGATGCGCGCGATGAACAGTTGCTGCTTCGTAAATCAGTTCCATGAGTGGACGATCATACACTTCTCGAATCGCCTCTTTGGTCCAGTTCTTCTTCATGTTAAGCTTGTTGCAAGCAGAGCTTGGCTATTTTTTCGATGGCAAAATCTATTTCTTCACGGGTGGTGTACCGGCTAAATGAAAACCGCAGACTAGCACCTCTGTCAGGAGTGATGGCCCCAAGAGCATCCAACACGTGCGAACCCTTGGCAGCGCCGCTAGAACAAGCGCTTCCACCTGAACAGGCCACTCCTTCCAAATCCAATAAGAATAGCATCATTCCTGCATTCTCGGTTTTTGGGAAGTTGACATTGAGAACAGTGTACAAGCTGTTTTCAGAAGCCGAGTCTCCATTGAATGCTACATCAGGCACCTCCGCTTGCAGGCGTTCAATCATATACTTTTTAAGCGAGCGAACATGTGTTTGGTGAGCCTCCAGATCAGCATACGCCAGTTCAACGGCGCGGGCAAGTCCCACAATGCCGTATATATTCTCAGTTCCACCGCGGAGTGACCGTTCTTGGCCACCTCCACGAATAACAGGACTCACTTTCAGGGCTTTATTGATGTAAAGAAATCCAATTCCTTTCGGTCCGTGGAACTTGTGGGCAGCGCATGTGATAAAATCGATATCCAGCGCTTTCAAATCGAACGCGTAATGTCCCATGGTTTGCACCGTATCGCTGTGAAACAACGCTCCGGCATTTCTGCACATAGCGCTTACTTCGCTCAAAGGAAGCAGGTTGGCAATTTCATTGTTGCCGTGCATCAAACTCACAATGGCCTTCCCTCCTTCTCCGAGCAAGCGCTGCAGATCAGCTAAGTCAACATCGCCGTTTTTGAGCAGCTTTACGTGGCTCAACCGAACCCCTTTTTCATGGGCTAAAGCTTCAGCAGATTTAATTACGGCGCTGTGTTCAATGGCACTGGTGATAATATGGTCACACCCAAGATCTACCACAGCGGCATGCAAAGCCATATTATCAGCCTCCGTGCCTCCAGAAGTAAAACAAATTTCAGAAGGTGCACAATTCAACGCTGCGGCGATGGTTCTACGAGCTGTTTCGAGAGCAGATTTCGTTTTTCTACCAAAAGCATGCGATGACGAAGGGTTGCCAAAATACTCCTTTAGAAAGGGTACCATGGTTTCTATGACTTCAGGTGCTACTGGTGTGGTTGCCGCGTTATCAAGGTAAACACTTTGTTCACTCATGGGCGGCCAGGTTTTTTAATTCGTTCAACAACATGGAGGAGAGATTTTCAACTTCACTCGCAGAGCCTGCTTCGGCGTATATGCGAATAATTGGTTCGGTGTTCGACTTCCGAAGGTGCACCCATCCGTTGGCGAAGTCTATTTTCACCCCGTCAATGGTGTTCACTTGTTCATGCTGGTAGCGGATGGCAATTTCGGCTAGCATGCCATCCACATCCATACCTGATTCGAGTTCAATTTTTTTCTTAGCCATCACATATTCGGGATAGCTGGCGCGTAAAGCGGATGCTTTCTTGCCCGAGCGAGCCAAGTGCGTAAGAAAAAGTGCAATTCCAACGAGCGCATCGCGTCCGTAGTGCAATTCCGGATAGATGATTCCACCGTTTCCTTCCCCACCAATGACCGCCTGCGTTGCTTTCATAAGCTCAACAACATTTACTTCGCCCACAGCCGATGCGCTATACGAGCCACCGTGTTGCAAGGTGACATCGCGCAAAGCGCGCGTAGAAGAAAGGTTGCTTACCGTATTTCCTTTGGTTGAAGACAAGATATGATCGGCTACTGCAACGAGAGTATATTCTTCGCCAAACATTGAACCATCTTCACACACAAGCGCCAATCGGTCGACATCGGGATCAACCACAATACCTAAATCAGCACCTGAAGTTTGAATC
>JBJOIB010000364.1:0-4258 GCA_046047375.1 Bacteroidota bacterium | reverse complement strand
GACGTGAACATTCTCTCCCATGGTGAATTGTGTTACCGCAATGCTGAGGGTCAATCCTTTTACACTGGCGGAATCAGTGAAGAGGTCATTCCACTGAATTACGTGGGAGTGTGGGATGACTGCATTATGGTAGAAGAGAGCGGAAAATACGGCCTATTGAATCCAGCACGAGGAGAGCTGATTCCCATACAGTACGATAACATCTACGCAGCTGGTGGAGGCTATTTTTGGTGTGCCAAGGGCAATCGATGGGCATTGGTTAGCAAAAACAACGATGTTATTACCCCTTTTGAGTTCATAGCCATTGACCAGCTCAACCGTGTGAACTTCAACAATTTGTTGTACGTTACTCAGATCAGCAGAGAAGAGTACATGGATTTGGTGTGGCACAACGACCGAAATCACAGTGCTGATACAGAAGAGCTTCGATCGTGGTTGCGGCTGTTGGGTAAGACGAGAGACAGTCATATTCTGTTCAGCGCCGTTTACGCAGGCACTGGAGCACCTACATCCTTTGCGCTGAAAATAGACGGTTATCATATTATTCAATATTTGCCTGAGCCAAGGGTAGACAACATGGCGTGGGACGATATTTATTTCATTCCAGACCCCTTCAACAAAGAACGCACATTAGGCGTGCGCAAAGGCGCGATGTATGGCTTTAACGATAATGAGGCGTTATTCGCAGATGGCTTGGTGTTCAACCACCGTTATGATCATTTATTCTGCCAGCAATGGTTAGCCGTTCAAAACAGTCATTTAAAGGAGCATTGCATCGACAATGACCAGTGGACGACCACCAGGTTGATGCCTCTTTACGATGTAAACTACAAGCCTGATTTTGGGTGGTGAGGAATCAGAATATCCTAAAATTCAGAGAGAAATGCTTGTTTTTCCAAGAATTATGCGTAATTTTGCACCCCATTTTTGGAACAAAAACAAATACTTATGAACCGTTACGAAACTGTTTTCATTATGACTCCCGTGCTGTCTGAGGAGCAGGCAGCGGAAACAGTTACCAAGTTCAAAGGTCTCATCACAAGCAACGGCGGAAGCATTGTACATGAAGAGAACTGGGGACTTCGGAAACTGGCTTATCCGATTCAGAAGAAGACGACAGGGTTTTACTACCTTGTTGAATTCACTGCAACTCCTGAATTCATTCTTGCCTTCGAAACCGAGTACCGTCGGGACGAGCGCATCATTCGTTTCTTGACTACTCGCATGGACAAGCACCATGTTGATTACGCAGAGAAGCGTCGCAACAAAGCAACACAACAAGCCTAATCCTTAACAACGAAGTCATATGTCAGAAAGAAATGAAATTCGCTACCTCAATCCAATTCAGATTGAGACCAAGCGCGACAAATACTGCCGTTTCAAAAAGGCCGGTATCAAGTACATCGATTACAAGGATGCGGACTTCCTTTTGAAACTTTGCAACGAGCAGGGTAAAATCTTACCTCGTCGTTTGACCGGTACTTCAATGAAGTTCCAAAGAAAAGTATCACAAGCAATCAAAAAAGCACGCCACTTGGCTTTGATGCCGTACGTTGGTGACATGCTTAAATAATATACGCACGCCATGGAAATCATTCTAAAAGAAGACGTCGAAAAGCTTGGAAGCAAAGACGATATCGTAAAAGTGCGTCCCGGTTATGCACGTAACTTCCTAATTCCGCAAGGATTGGCAGTTCTAGCAACCGATTCTGCGAAAAAAGTTCACGCTGAAAACCTACGTCAACGCGCGCACAAAGAGGAGAAAATCCTTGCTGACGCTCAAGCAATTGCCGACAAACTGGCGAATGTGAAGTTGTCTATCGGAGCGAAAGCTGGTGAGAACGGTCGCATCTTCGGATCTGTGAATACCATCCAGATCGCTGAAGCACTAGGAAAAGCCGGTTTTGAAATTGACCGTAAATACATTCACTTGCAAGAAGATGCCATCAAGGAATTGGGCACTTACGAAGCAACTGTGAAGCTTCACAAAAAAGTTTCTCAGAAGGTATCATTTGATGTTGTTGGAGAATAACACATCCAACCTATTGTGGAAAAGGCAGTCATTCGGCTGCCTTTTTTCGTTTATCCTTCTTTTTGCAGGCCTTCAAGTAAACGCTCAAATACACGCCATCAAGCTCAACGCTGCCGCTGCTGCTTTTGGAAGCATCGCAGTGAGCTACGAGCACGTGCAGAAGAAGCAATACGGCTGGCAGTTCACCCTCACCTATCGCCCGAAACTGCAAGGTCCTGAAGCCATTTTCAGTAGAACCGAGCCGGGATGGACAACCGCGGAGGCATCGAGCTCCATGGCCGGAGCGCAGATCAGCAGACGCTGGTACACCAACAAGGCGCGCAGAAATCCGGCCAAGCCCTACATCGCGCTATTTGCGCAAAGTCAACTGTGGAAAGCCAACGTTGTGCAGACCTACGAAGACACCCGTTTCTTCTTGGATGGAACGTGGAACTCGCACTTGCTCGGGCTTCAATTCGGCACCCAATGGGTCATCGGCGAGCGCCTGTGCGTAGATGCCACCTTCGTTGGATTCGGAATAGCCTACAACCAACTAAACGCCAGTGGCATCGCAACCTCTTCCGGTTTGGCTGGACTGTGGGAAGAAAACCTGGCCAACATCCCCGCAGTGGGCTCAAAATTATTGCTGGAAGGTGCCGATGGGCAATACGCCGCCAAGGCAAACTACCTCGGAGTAGGTCTACATTCAGCCCTGCGCATCGGGTGGTTATTTTAACAAAATTGGCCAAAAGCCGCTCCCGGTTGTTCAGCAATTCATCTAAATTTAAGGCATGAAATTCACGTTGAAATCGACGTTTGAACCTACGGGTGATCAGCCTACTGCTATTCGGGAACTGGTAGATGGCGTTGAAAAGGGAGATCGCTTTCAAACCTTGCTGGGAGTAACCGGATCGGGCAAAACCTTCACCATTGCAAACGTTATTGAAAAGACCCAACGGCCAACGTTGATTCTATCGCACAACAAAACACTCGCCGCTCAACTATACAGTGAGTTTAAAGAGTTTTTTCCCGAAAACCTGGTGGAGTACTTCGTTTCATATTACGACTACTACCAGCCGGAAGCGTATTTGCCGGTCACCAATACATACATTGAAAAAGACTTAGCCATCAATGAGGAAATTGAGAAGTTGCGACTCAGCGCCACCTCTGCCCTATTGAGCGGTCGACGTGATGTGATTGTAATAGCCTCTATTAGTTGCATTTACGGTATCGGAAATCCCGTTGAATTTCACAAAAGCGTTATCCCTTTAAAAGTAGGAGACGCCATTGGACGCAACAAACTACTCCATCGATTGGTTGAAAGCCTCTACAGCCGAACCATTGGCGATATGATACGATCGACCTTTCGCGTGCGCGGAGACACGGTTGATGTTTATCTCGCTTATGCCGATCATGCCATTCGCATCCAATTATGGGGTGATGAGATTGAAGAGCTTAGCGCCATTGACCCGCAGACCTCGCAGAAACTGTACAACCTGACGGAGGTAAACATTTATCCTGCTAACCTCTTTGTTACCGGGAAAGACACCATGACCGCTGCGATATGGGAAATTCAGCAAGACATGGTGAAACAAGTGGATTTCTTCAAATCACAAGGCAAGTATATAGAAGCCAAGCGATTGGAAGAGCGCACCTTGTACGACCTAGAGATGATGAAAGAGCTTGGGTATTGCTCCGGAATCGAGAACTACTCGCGGTATTTCGATCGGAGATCAGCTGGTGAACGACCGTTTTGTTTGATCGATTATTTCCCTCAGGATTTTCTATTTGTGATCGACGAGAGCCATGTCACCGTTCCTCAAATTGGTGCCATGTTTGGAGGCGACCGATCGCGCAAAGTGAACCTCGTAGAGCATGGATTCCGCTTGCCGTCGGCTCTGGACAACAGACCACTGAAATACGATGAAGCAGAGGGGCTGCTCAACCAAGTCATTTATGTGAGCGCTACACCGGGGGATTTTGAACTTGAAAAAAGCGAAGGCGTAGTCGTAGAACAGGTGGTTCGTCCGACTGGTTTGTTGGACCCTGTGATTGAAGTTCGTCCGTGTACCAACCAGGTGGACGATTTAATAGGCGAGATTCGAAAGACGGTAGATGCCGGAGACCGCGTATTGGTGACCACCCTTACAAAGCGCATGGCAGAAGAGCTCACACGCTATTTTGACCGGTACAAGATTAAGACACGGTACATCCACTCAGAGGTAAAGACACTGGATCGAGTAGAGA
>JBJOIB010000363.1:0-6592 GCA_046047375.1 Bacteroidota bacterium | reverse complement strand
GAGGCGGGTGAGGATTACGATGCCATCATCAACATTCCTTTCAAAATGATTGAAATTGAAGAGCCTTGATGGCTTTTTTAAATATTGGAAATGGAGCCGTCTCGAAAGTGACGGCTCTTTTTTTTTAACCATATTGACGACAAAACAAAGGGCTGCCTCCATTGAGACAGCCCTTTTTATTTATTTAAAATAAATCACTTTTGTGGCAATCGAACTCGGATCATCTCGGGCAAGTCTGATATCAACTCTATGAACTTTCGCATACCATCCATGCACAACAGCACCATAAGCAGGAAAGTCATAAACCAAATCATACCGAGATTCGCAGAGAATGTGGTAATCTGCTTTCCAAAGAAATTCTTCGACGGCGCATAGAAATGGGCTCCAAAGAAACTTTTATGTGTCGGAACCTGGTAAATAGGATCTATCTTTTGAACCAATTCTCCACTGTAGGTCACCAATCGTTTGATGTCGCCATTGTTGGTTACAAACTCTTCCAATTTATCATTGTGATGCGCATCCTTAATAGCAATCACTGAATCTCTTTTCTCAGCTGTTGCGGTAAGTCGATTGTTCATGGCATCTTTCTCCCGAACAACTTGCCGGTAATTGGCTTTGTAGTATTCATACAACAAATCAATAGACGATTCAATACTGTCAAGCATAGCATCGTTCAATTTCCCTTCAGAATTGAGATAGTTTACCTCAAATCCCTTCACGGTCTTGGTTTCCTTTACCAGCTCGTTGATGAGTATTTGTCTATTCTCCTCCAACTGAGCTGCCTCTTCGCCAGAGCTCAGTAGTTTTCTGGAATCCGATACAATGGTTCGCATTTCCTTGGTCCAGAAGTCTCTTTTCCAACTAAATTGACTCGCTTTCGTGTCGTATTCAAAGAACATCCGATCGTAGTCGTTATTCTTGAACTGATACACTGCCAGCGCTTCATACGCCCATCTGCTTGCCATTACATTACCAATGATTGGTACACCTGATTGGGAAGCGAACGTGGGATGCAGCTTGTCAAATTTCACGATAACTCCACTGAACAAAAGCTGTGGAATGATCAAAATTGGAATGAGAATGTAGATAACCTTCGCTGAATTGAAGCTGGCTGAAATATTCAAACCCAACAAGTTCGCAAACGCAGAAGTTGAGAAAAGGACAAGGAAAAATGGAAGAACCATGTCTTGAATGCCCAGCACCGTATTTCCAATTAGCACGTAACTCAACGATTGAATCGCTGAAATAACGAACATCACTCCGATTTTAGCAAACAAGTAGCTGCCCTTCGATAAGTTGAGGAACTTTTCCCGTTTGAGCATTTTCTGATCCCTGATGATCTCTTCAGCGCTGACCGTCAAACCAAGAAACAAGGCTACAATAACTGAAATGAAAAGGAATTGTGGAATGTTATCGCTTTCTCTAAACGTATACTGCACACCCTCTCCCCTTTCGCTGACGTAGAATTTCACAAAGAAGCTCAACAAAAGCGCCAAGGCCGGAGCCTCCAACATGTTGATGAGCATGTATTGCTTGTTGGTTAATTTCGCCAACATATCGCGCTTCAAGAAAACCATCAACTGACGTAACTTGCCCGGAATCTTAAAATTGGACTGTGGTTTTTCAATCGACAATTCTTCCGTTCGAAGCTGGTTTCCAATATAAACGTTGAAAAAGTTGTTCCACTCGCGTGGCGATATTTTTCGATGTTCGGTCAGATTTCCATATTCATCTACAACCTTAGATTCGATGATGTTGAACAACTGTTCAGGATTCACGTTACCACAGCGTGGACATTCACTTTCGGTGAGGTTGACATGATTCACCAAACGCTTGAAGTAAATGATACTCTCAACTGGGTTTCCGTAATAAATGGGATAACCGCCCTGATCCAACAAAAACAATTTGTCGAACATCTTGAAGATATCCGACGAAGGTTGGTGGATAACTACAAACACTAACTTTCCTCGTAGCGTAAGTTCTTTGAGGAGGTCCATGATGTTCTCAGAATCCCTCGAAGAAAGACCGCTAGTAGGCTCATCAACAAAAAGAACGCTAGGCTCACGAATCAACTCGAGTGCTATATTCAATCGCTTTCGCTGCCCACCTGAAATCGTTTTATCCAAAGGCGAACCCACTTTCAAGTCACGTGTTTCAAACAATCCGAGCTGAATGAGTGTTTGCTCAACAATGGTAATCAACTCAGGCTCTGTTTTGTCGCCAAAACACAACTTCGCGTTAAAAAAGAGGTTTTGAAATACGGTTAGTTCCTCAATCAGCAAGTCGTCCTGAGCCAAGTAACCGATTACTCCCTCCAGCTCATCGCTTTGATTATGCACATCAAAGCCATTGATGGTAACCTGACCAAATGTTGGCTTTAGGTTTCCATTCAAAACATTCAGGAGGGTTGATTTACCTGATCCACTCCCTCCCATGATTCCTATGAGGTTGCCGGAAGTTTCAATAACACTCAGCTGATGAAGCGCTTGTTTCTTTTGTCGCTCAAAATTGTACGATACATTGGAAGCTTGGAAAACAATCCGCGATTCATCTCGTGCAGTCAGGAAGCCATGGATGACGTCGCTGTAGTATATCGGACTAATTTTAGGTCCTCGAATGCTCGCTCCTTGCGAAAATACTTGCGCCATTGTTCCTGAAAGAACTTGGCCATTCAAGTAAAGATCATCGGATCCAAAATACCGCAGGAAGAAAAAGTTATCGGCTTGAATGTGGTAGAGCAACGCCCAGCCATGCATTCCGTCGCTTTGGAGAAAACGCGAATGTTGAACCGAAGCAGGGTCTCCATTACGTATGATGAGAAAGTCATCCTCATCAATTGCGCTATCTTTGGTAGCCGTCACCAGTGATTTCAAGCCATCGAAGACTCTTCTTTCGATGTTGAACGTATCTGCTACTGTTTCAACAAACTCCCATTCTTGCTCCGATGTATCCTCAAATGCTACAATAAATTCCATCAAGCGAACGAGTACAAAAAACTTTTCTTTCTGCGCCAGTTCTTCGTTGATGCGTGTGCAAATACGCAACACTTTTACTGAGTTGAGAGACAGTCGTTTCTTCTTTGTATCAGAGTCGGCCCCTTTCTTGGTGTTGAACTCTTCTATGAACGACTCATACAGCTTCAAATACTGCTGCACAAGCTCCTTATTGAGCTGCTGTCGCAGGAAAACAGACACAATGTCTAGTCCGGTATTTCCAGATTTACCTTCACCACCCTGACGGGCGATAATGGCAAAAAGCTGCATCAATGCCCGGAGAATTCCTGCACTCATAAGTTTTCGTTATATGCTTGTAAATGAATTACTTCTTGAATCCGATCAGAAGAACGGCGCAACCTGATTGCTGTTTGTTCAAATCCAATTGTGCTTCAATGGTGCACTGCATCGTGTTTTCTACCACGAAATCCCAATAGGGTGCATTGCTGAAATCGCTGCTCGTGAAGAGCAAGTTGTGTTCTTGGTCGTACAGGCGAAATACGAGGTTTCCGTCTTCCATTCCGCTGCATGCCGCAATGCGATATGTGTTTCCGCCAAACAGACTCAAATCAAATTCAGCCACCTGGTCGTTGTACAACAAGGCACGGTAAAATTGTCCGTCAGAGATGAATTCTGCTGCAAAGTTCGACTCACATTCGTTTGCAACTTCATCGCACTGTGCGAATAATGGCTGCAGTGAAAGCACCGCGAAAAAGGCGGTAAGGGCTATAATTCTTTTCATGGTGTTTTCTTACTGGGTTATAAAGTTTCTAATTTCCGTAACCTGTTTCGCTATCTCAGCCAACTGCTCGTCGGAGATTTGAACCTTGGACTTTGAATTGAGGTATGTCACCTTTTCTGTTGCATCCGTGATGGGCTTCATGTAGGTGTATTCAATCACCAAGCCTTCGAATTTGGATGAAAGTGATTCCATTTTATTCGCTAACTCAATGGTTTGTGGACTGTCATGACGACGCAACAGGTTCACCAAGGAATTTACCGCGAAACCTTGCTCACCGATGCGGCTTTGGAAGGTTTCATCCTGGGCGGCGGCATCCAAAGCCAAGTAAAGGGCTTCAATCCAACCACCGGCTAATATCAATGTAGCTACTTCGTCTTCCCCATTCTGCTTGAGGTATTTATCTCCAGCTTTGAAAAGGTCAGCATTTAGTTTGTACAAAGAATCCTGGATATCGATGTTCTTGGCAAAACGATCAATCAGCGACTGATCGATGTTATTTCGTATGTCTAAGTCTGTCGCAATTGATTCAACCACCTTGAAATAATCGAGCTTCATTTGAGAATTATTGAAGTTCGATAGGTAGGCCAAATCTGCTCCATACACACCCATGTTGATTGCCTTTTGGAACTGATTGATGTACTTCTTTTCGCTATTGAGCGGATTAAGCAACCGTTCGTTGTAGGCAATTTCCTTTTTGTGCATCAAGATGGCTGTCTGAACGGGTGAAGGAAGTGAAAATATCTCACCTTCTATTTTCACCAGCGAAGATGTAACCGCGTTTTTAGCATCGTCAACAGATACGGCAGAATCTTCTTGCGTTTTTTGCGCCGTCTCATCCGCACATCCCGTCAATAGCGGAACGGTTAACCAGGCCGAAGCCATGAAGTAAAAAATACGTTTCATAGAGTGGAATATTACTTAGGTCATACGTGAATGACCTGGATAGGTTTCCGAAAATACCAATTTTTTCGGCTTCCATTCGAATGAAAAAATCAAGAATTAACAATAGACACAGTGAAAACTTGGCCACCAGACAGAGCGGCCCTTGCATAGACTAAAGGAATGCCCCTATGTTATTGTCCTTCATAGCATCCCTTGCGACCGGGCAGCACGCGAAAGACTTGATCGAGGTCCAAGAAGGGAGTCTGGGAGGTTGTAGCCGGACCACCATTCCACGAGGATGAGGCGGTGGATGACAGATGAAAATCGCCATTGGAGGCGTCAATAAACGGCGGTGTTTGTCCGTTCAAGGTGCTGAAATAGTGAACTCCATCCGCCGTTGAAGTTTCACTATCAACTGCGCAGTAACTGAATAAATAGTCAGGATTACCTGTGTCTACCATATCTACAACCAACTCACTGAAATCAGATAATCCTGCGTTGTTCCCCCATACGATGCAATTATAGAAGAAGGTCTCCGTTAGGGGACGAACCACGATGGATTGGTCAGTAGCTTGATAATAATTTGAGAGCACTACAGCAGGTGTTTGCCTATTGGATCCAGTCCAGTAATTAGCAAAGGTGGTATACTCAAACTGGTAGCTACCACCAAATCCGAAATAAGCGCAATTCTGTCCGCAGTTCGTGATTAGATTGTTGTTCCCGTAAATCGTAGTCCCTCTTCCAAGCAACCCGATAACGCCCATGTTCTCAATCTTGGTATTGGTTAAGCGTAGGGCATCGGTAGAATTCGAGCCTAAAGTATCCACCTGAATTCCGATGTTTCCGTTTTTGATCACAGCGTAATCAATTTCAGAACCAGTGCTTTCATACAGCCAGATTCCTCCACGGGCTACTGTGGCTTGTTCAATTCCAAAATCACCCTCATATTCAAAGGTCAGATCAATGCCCCACTGTCCGGCTAGGTCCTCGTATCCCGCGTCTAAGCGGTCGCCTTGAAATACCACCTCGTTGCCAAATTGTCCATTTACATCGATGCATCCTCTGTACACATATAACCCTGAACTTTTATGGCAGTACACTTGGGTTCCTTCATTGATGGTAAGGCAACACCCTTCATCCACGGCAACAATTCCGTACACCACGTGTGGTCTGTCTGCATTCCACACTTCATTGCAATCAAGTACATTCAATTGACCAGGGCCACCATGGAAATAAGCATTTCTGCCCCATGCCACCAATGTTACTTCCTGCTCATTTCCGTTGGTTGTGAACTGTATGGCATCCTCAATCACAAAGGGTGAACTCAAGCTGTTCGGATCAACGGTTACTTCAACGAAAATCCACATTGAATCACCGGGAGCGATTTCCATATCGTTCACTACATCAGCCGGAATGCCATCTACGTTCATGCGGAAATTGGACTGATCTCCCTGAGCCAAGCGAATTTCAGAAATTCGAACGCGTTCATCGTTGTTATTGTACACTTTAAGTGACTTAGTAACGGAACCAATGGTGGTAAAAACAGTATCGAAATGAACAGTATCTGCCGAGAAATCCAAAACAGCGTCTGGACTATCTGAAATTTTATCTTTCCTGCACGAGGAGAGTGAAATAACACCAACGAAAAAAACCAGTAAGGCCAGAAGGAATATTCGCATATCCTGCAAAGATGAGAAGTTTAGACTTGATACTTACGCCATTTAGGGCTAAAAAGTATGTTCTTATACAAGAAAGTTCTATGTTCACCACCTCGTAATGACGTTAAATATGCAAGACAGGGAAAAAATCATTTTGGCGCATTTCCAGAGCAATGATCCATTCATAGCCGGGTTGATTATGAGATTGGGGCCTCTCACCTATCCGCCGGCCTCTAGCGCATTCGAAACACTTGTGCATGCAACAATTGGGCAGCAGCTCAGTGTTAAAGCTGCTGACACCATTCACCGGCGTTTTC
>JBJOIB010000362.1:0-3773 GCA_046047375.1 Bacteroidota bacterium | reverse complement strand
TCATTCCACACGATCGCGCGGTTGTTGATCAAGTCAACTACCCCCTTGAACGTATCTTCAGCACCGATTGGCACTTGAAGAGGAATAGGACGACCACCTAGACGCTCGCGAACTTGTTCTACCACGCGGAAGAAATCTGCACCGCTGCGGTCCATTTTGTTCACGAATCCAATACGTGGAACACCATACTTATCGGCCTGACGCCAAACTGTTTCTGACTGTGGTTCAACACCACCTACGGCGCAGAACAATGCAACAGCTCCGTCAAGTACACGCAATGAACGCTCTACCTCTACGGTAAAGTCAACGTGTCCTGGAGTATCAATAATGTTGATTCGGTAGTCTTGGTTGCGGAACTTCCAGAAACAAGTTGTAGCTGCAGAGGTAATTGTGATACCGCGCTCTTGCTCCTGCTCCATCCAGTCCATAGTTGCTGCACCATCGTGTACTTCACCAATTTTGTGGCTGATACCTGTGTAGTACAGAATACGCTCGGTAGTGGTGGTTTTACCTGCATCAATGTGAGCCATGATGCCGATGTTCCGTGTAAATGAAAGATCCCTCTTTGCCATCGTAGTATTGGGTTGTGGTTAGAAACGGAAATGTGAGAATGCCTTGTTCGCCTCGGCCATTCGGTGGGTATCTTCTTTCTTTTTGAAAGTTGCTCCTTCTTCTTTCGCAGCAGCAATGATTTCAAATGCAAGACGTTCAGACATAGACTTCTCGTTACGCTTGCGAGCGTATCCGATCATCCACTTCATCGCCATAGAAAGCTTTCGTGAATCACGAATAGGTTGTGGGATCTGGAATGTAGCACCACCAACTCGGCGGCTGCGAACTTCTACCGCAGGGGTAACATTGTTCAATGCTTTTTTCCAAATTTCTAGACCGTCTTCACCGGTACGCTGGCTTACGCGGTCAATGGCATCATAAAAGATAGCCAATGCTGTGCTCTTCTTTCCTTCGAGCATCAAATTGTTTACAAACTTGCTCACCAACTCACTGTTGAATCGTGGGTCTGGTAAGACCGGAAGCCGTTTCGCTGTTTTCCTTCTCATGGCGCGATTTTGGAACTATTATTTCTTCTGCTTAGGTCGTTTTGTACCGTATTTAGAACGACGTTGGTTACGTCCTTCAACACCTGCGGTGTCAAGCGCTCCACGTACAATGTGGTAACGCACACCTGGAAGGTCTTTCACCCTTCCACCGCGAACCAACACAATGCTGTGCTCCTGAAGGTTGTGCCCCTCTCCGCCAATGTATGCGTTTACTTCGTTACCATTTGTCAAACGTACACGAGCTACTTTACGCATCGCTGAGTTCGGCTTCTTAGGAGTAGTGGTGTACACACGTACACATACTCCACGGCGCTGTGGACAAGAATCGAGAGCTGCTGATTTGCTGCTCTTCGCTTTGCTTATACGTCCCTTACGGATCAATTGTTGAATCGTCGGCATAGTGCGAGTCTTCTCTAAAAAGTTAACTACAAAATGTTCTTTCCCAAATTTTTTGGGGCTGCAAATGTACATTTAATTCTCTATTATCCAAAAGACTGATGCACATTATTTTCACCTTTTTCTGTTATTTCTTCTTTTTGGTCGTTTCACACTGATTTTAAACCCACACAAAATTTATAAACACCCATGGCTTGAACGTGCAATTTTCTGGGCACTTTAGTACCTTTGGCACGTGGAATATTTAGCAGAACTAAACACCGCCCAACGTCAGGCAGCACAGCACGTCGAAGGCCCCATGATGGTTATAGCTGGCGCTGGTTCAGGTAAAACGCGTGTACTTACTTTTCGCATCGCTCATCTCATCCAGGCAGGCGTTGACCCCTTCGCCATTTTAGCCCTCACCTTCACCAATAAGGCTGCCCGTGAAATGAAAGAACGGATTGCTCATATCATTGGCGATAAAGAATCTGCAAATATTTGGATGGGTACCTTCCACTCGGTTTTTGCGCGCGTACTTCGCACTGAATGTGAAAAGATCAACTACCCGCGCAATTTTACCATTTACGATACCCAAGACAGCAGATCTGTCATAAAAGACATTATTAATGAACTTAATCTTGATGATAAAGTCTACAAGCCATCTTCTGTTCAAGCCCGCATCAGCGCCGCTAAAAACAACCTGATCTCCCCGGAAGAATACCGACGCAGTCCCGAAATCACCAATGAAGATATTCAGGCTCAGCGCCCTATGATGGCCGACATCTACGCGGCCTATAACCGAAAGTGCTTTCGCGCCGGAGCTATGGATTTTGATGATTTGCTATTCAAGACAAATGAACTGCTGCGGGACTATCCCGATGTGCTCCATTACTACCAGCACAAATTTCAATTCATCCTCGTGGATGAGTACCAAGACACCAACTTCTCGCAATACCTGATCATCAAGCAGCTTGCTGCTATGAGAGAAAACATCTGCGTTGTTGGGGATGATGCACAGTCTATCTACGCCTTTCGAGGTGCCAATATTCAGAACATACTCAACTTCCGACGTGACTATCCGGATTTCAGTATGTATAAGCTGGAACAAAATTACCGTTCCACTCAAACGATTGTCAACGCAGCGAACTCTATCATCGAAAAAAACAAAGATCAGATCAAGAAAACGGTGTGGACTGACAATCCGCAGGGAGATCCTATTCTCGTTCAAAAATCGCTTTCTGACAACGAAGAAGGTCGCTTTGTCGCAAATGACATCTTTGAAATTCACATTTCGAGGCAAGCCATCTTTAAAGACTTTGCAATCCTTTATCGAACAAACGCCCAGTCTCGATCGTTCGAAGAATCGCTGCGCAAACTGAATTTGCCCTACAGAATCTATGGCGGGCTTTCGTTTTACCAGCGCAAGGAAATCAAAGACCTCCTCGCCTATTTTCGCTTGGCAGCTAATCACAACGATGATGAATCGTTCAAGCGCGTTGTGAATTACCCCGCTCGCGGAATTGGAAAGACTACCCTTGAAAAGCTCATCATTGCTGCCTCCCGGCAGGATGTGTCGCTATGGGAAGTGATCAATAACCCGCTCCAATACCAAACGGACGTTAGTGGCAGTTCGCTGAAAAAAGTGCTCGATTTCTGCACGATGATTGAAAGTTTCACCAGTCAACTGGAGACCAAAAACGCATTCGACCTCGGAGAACACATCGCGCAAAGCAGCGGTTTAGTGAAAGAACTTCATGCCGATAAAACCCCTGAGGGCGTGGCGCGGTACGATAACATACAGGAGCTCTTAAATGGTATGAAAGAGTTCAGTGATGAAGTCGACCCAGACAATCCCGATGCGAAGCGCACCCTGACCGATTTCATGGTCGATATTGCCCTGCTCACTGACGCTGATCAAGATGATGGCGATGACAATAAAATCAGCCTGATGACGGTTCATGCCGCAAAAGGACTTGAATTCGATTATGTGTACATCGTTGGTTTGGAAGAGAACCTATTCCCAAGTCAAATGGCACTTCATTCCCGCGAGGAGCTTGAAGAAGAAAGACGGCTGTTTTATGTTGCACTCACCCGTGCGAAGAAGAAGGCCACCTTATCCTATGCTATCACGCGCTACAGGTGGGGACAATTGGGCCAATGTGAGCCATCGCGATTCATTGAAGAAATTGATCCACGGCACCTTCAGTTTGGAACCATGAAAATGCCCGGAATTGGTTCTCAAGGAAGAGGTTTTGATAGTGAGCGCAGCAACTTTTTCAGGCCAGGAGGTCCTCCGGCACCCTCTGCCAGTAGGAGACCGCTTACAAAGCTGAACGA
>JBJOIB010000361.1:0-4031 GCA_046047375.1 Bacteroidota bacterium | reverse complement strand
AGAAACATCCAATCTACCCGGTTCAGCAAGCATATTCGGCACTTGAAACGGGTAAGTTATGTTGAGTGTCAAATCGAATCGATCTCCAAAAAACTCACGCCCTGAACGGTTGAGGTTCACATTTTCGTTTTCAATGAACTGGAGGTCTGTAAATGCAGCAGTTTCCTGATTGTGATTTCCGGTTTGTGTGTCAGCGAGGCTTACGCGAAGCGGTGCAACATCATCTATACGTATATAATAGTATGCGGAATCACACCATGGGTGCTTTGAGTGTTCGAACCGTTCGTTATTTGCATTCCACGACCAAGAATCCGGACCTTTACCATAGAATAAAATGTAATCGTTTTGGTCAAAGCTCCCATCAGACTCTCCTGCCACCACGATTGCGTTCTTACGTGGGTCATCGTACCGAAAGGTACTGTTGGCAAATGGAAGCTGTTCGCCGCCGTTTCCGTAAATATTGATATTCTGAGGATTGATCGATGAGACATCGATGCCGAGTGACTGCAAAAAGGTGCGATCGAGTCGGTAAACACCGTCGCGAGCGATAGCCATTTTATACCAAGTTCCTTCTGCAAAAACCGAATGGTCAGCCCATGTCAGTGATCGCTGCCTGCGGGGTGCAACAGAGATTGGATTGGCCGAGGCAGAAATCAACCGGTAAAAACGGCCATTTTCCTTCCAGATTGGCAAAATCTGCACTTGGAGCACCCTTTTCTTCCCTACCCGAACTACACGGGATTCCACAAGGGGAGCGCCATTCGGAATAAGTTGACGTTGTCTGTTCGTCAATTTTTCGCTCGAAATAGCTTCAGAAACAAGGTCGACCAATTCTATTTCAGTATTCTCGGACCACGTAACTTGTTGCTGGAAATGATACCACGGCAATTCATCTGGCCAAACAGCGCCTAAGAATCCAATTTTTCCGACAGGAAGTTCTGCGAGCGCTTCATCTGTATCCCATTCAAGGTCAAATTTCAGCGAAACATCGCGCTGGGCGTGCATTACAGAAGCCCATAACAGGCAAAATACAACGAGAGTTTTGTTCATTTTTGGTCTTTCTTCTAACTAAGAAGCAACAAAATAAACGAACATGTAGTTCTGTTATTGCAAAATATGCAGTTTTACGGAGGTTTTTTTTTCGTAATATTGCTCTCTTAGGAAAGATGATGACCAAATCCATTGTGATGAAGCGAAAGCTATTGTACGCCGGAATGCTACTTGGAATCGTGCTTTTTGCCCTACCCGAGGCGAAAGCACAGGATCCTGAATTCACTCAGTTCTATGCCAATCCACTCTATCTGAACCCTGCTTTTGCGGGTACTGCCAGATGTCCGCGTTTGGTCATGAACTACAGAAACCAGTGGCCAGCCCTGTCAGGAACGTTTGTAACAACCAGTGCGAGTTATGACCAGCACGTTGAGACCATCTCAGGTGGTTTGGGCTTGTTGGTGACCAACGACCGTGCTGGAAAAACGTTGAATACAACCACTGTGAGTGGAATTTATTCGTACCAGCAGCCGATTAGCCGTTATTTTTCGTTGAAGGCAGGATTTCAAGCTACGTATTTTCAAAAGTCTGTAGACTGGAACCAGTTGCAATTCGGGGATCAAATTGACCCACGCAAAGGATTCATTTATGAGACCAACGACATTCCGCGGGGTGGTACAGTGAACAATGTGGATTTTTCGGCAGGACTCCTCGGATTCAGCGAAAAATTTTACGTTGGTATGGCTGTGCACCATTTGAACGAGCCGAATGAGTCGCTTGTGGTTGGTGTAAGCCGTTTACCAATGAAATGGACAGCCCATGCCGGTGCAGTTATTCCGATCGACAAACGCAGTCGTTACAGCGAATCCAATATCTCTCCGAACATTCTTTACAGACGTCAAGGAGAATTTCAGCAACTAAATATTGGACTTTACGTAAACAAAGGACCTGTAGTTGGAGGTATCTGGTATCGCGGGTTGGCATTTAACACCTACCGTGATGCATTTATCGTACTGGTAGGGATTCAAACTGATGTGATTCGCTTTGGATATAGCTACGACGTAACTGTATCTGAGTTAACTCCGGCCACCGGAGGATCACACGAGGTGAGTCTCGGTATTCAGTTCGACTGCAGACCAAAACGAGTGAAGTTCAGAACAATATCTTGTCCTTCATTTTAGTTTTAGGTGTACATTCGTTTAAGCAAGGAACTTTTTTGAACCTGGAAATATGAAAAAGTCGTTCAATTTATTCGCAATTCTTGGAGCACTAGCTCTGATCGTTACGTTTGCTTCTTGTAGCACAGAACGATCTGGAGCAACTGGCTGGGCGTACAACACCCCAACCAACGGTGGCTTCGAGAAAACTCCTTATTTGGAGCAGGAAACAGGTCCCGGACTCGTACTCATCGAAGGTGGTACGTTTACCATGGGTCGTGTAGAAGATGATGTGGTATTCGGTTGGGACAACATCCCGCGCCGTGTTACCGTGAGCTCGTTCTACATGGATGAAACGGAAGTAACAAACTTCTACTGGCTCGAATACCTTCACTGGTTGGAGCGCATCTATGGCGACAGCTACCCTGAAATCGTAAACAAAGCACTTCCTGACACGCTCGTATGGCGTGAGAAAATGGAGTACAATGAACCTCAAGTAGAATACTACTTGCGTCACCCGGCATACCGCGACTATCCAGTAGTTGGTGTGAACTGGTTACAGGCAAATGATTTTTGTGCTTGGAGAACTGACCGTGTGAACGAGTTGATCTTGATTCGCGAAGGTTTGTTGGTACACAACCCTGAAGCTCAGGTAGACGAAGAACACTTCACCACCGATGCTTATTTCGCTGGTCAATATGAAGGTGAAAAAGCCGGTGAAGGTGGTCTCCCTGATCTTCGTCCAGGATCAAGCGGCGTGCGCAATGTACGCATGGAAGATGGTATCCTTCTTCCGCGTTACCGCCTCCCAACAGAAGCAGAGTGGGAATACGCTGCATTGGGCCTCATTGGTAACTCATACCAAGAACTTATCACCGATCGTAAAACCTATCCTTGGAATGGTCACTACGTTCGTAACGACAATAGCGGTGGTAGATTCTACGGACAAATCAACGCGAACTTCGTGCGTGGTGCCGGTGACTTCATGGGAGTTGCGGGTGCTCTGAATGATAATGGTGATATCACTACTCCTGTTTATCAATACGCTCCAAACGATTACGGTTTGTATAACATGGCCGGTAACGTGAGCGAATGGGTAATGGATGTGTATCGTCCGCTCTCTGCTCAGGATAAGTCAGAATTCCGTCCGTTCCGCGGTAACGTTTACCAAACGAAAGTTCTGAACTCTGAAGGTGGTATTGAAGACAAATACGACTACACTGTGTATGACATTGATGGTGTTGAGTATTACTTGAAAGAATACCAGAAGCGTTCAGCCGGAAAGTTGACTGAAGCAGATCAAAACCTAATCGACAACTTGTTGAATTATGTAACAGCTGCGAAAGAAGACTTGAAAAACCGTTTGGAAGAAGAAGCGAACCAGCGTATCCAAGATGGAATGGACTTGATTGTGTCTAGCGACTCCAAGATTGCTCCTGATTTGCGTGATGGTATTGCTGATTACATCAAGCACACGCCTGGTGATCTACGTCAGCGTGATGTTACGGTGGCTGAGAACATCGACCGTCGCAACTACCGCACAGCCGATAACATCGACTACCGCGATGGTGACTTTGAGAGCTCGATTTACTACGGCCAGGAAGATTACCTTTCAAATGAAAACCGCATGTACGACTGGGGATCAACCACCTTGGTTAACAACCGCTCACGTGTGTACAAAGGCGGTTCATGGAGAGATCGCGCTTTCTGGGTTATTCCGGGCAGCCGTCGTTTCCTTGATGAGCGCCGCGCTATGTCTACACTTGGATTCCGCTGTGCTATGACGCGTGTTGGATCGCCTGTAGGCTTAAGTTTTGAATAATATTTAATTCATAAATATTCGAAAAGCCCTGCTTCTGTGAAGCGGGGCTTTTTATTTTCGCT
>JBJOIB010000360.1:0-6009 GCA_046047375.1 Bacteroidota bacterium | reverse complement strand
GTTCTATAGAGTATCAAATAACAGGCGGTGTTCCACCTTACATTCTGCAAACATTTGGACCTGGTGGTTTTTGGTCAAATCAAACAAGCTTGAATGCCTTAGCGCCCGGGCTGTACAATTGGGTTTGCGTGGATGCGAATGGTTGCTCCATCTCGGGTCAAACCGAAGTACTTTTTATCACCCATGTCAGCGAGCTTCCTGAATCGGGGACAATTCGAGTTTTCCCAAATCCTGCGAGCGATTATTTCAATGTCCAAAGCGAATGTCCGCTGAAGCACATAGAGTTATTCAGTACCAATGGTAAACTTTTGCTTTCAGCAGATTTCAATTCTGAGCTTCTGGGGACAGTGAGAATTGACAATTTGAGTTCGGGATTTTACGTTATTGAAACATCTACGACATGCGGAAAATCGCGAAATTACATCGTTGTGGAATAACACTTTGTCTTGTACTTGGTCTGATCTTATATGCTTCTAATGCGTTAGCACAGCACCTGAACGTCAGCAATACCTTCGCCTTGTTCTCGAATGTAAACGGAAGTTATCTTGGAAATGGAGCTTCGTGTGCCGATTTTGACGAAGATGGATATGATGACTTCACCTTCGCGACATCGAACTCCGGTTTGCTCTTCTACAAAAACAATGATGGCTCGGGAAGTACTCCTGTTGATTTTGGAATCACGATAGACGGAGATATCAAGCATGCACTTTGGGTTGATTATGATCGTGACTCAGATTTAGATTTATTCGTAACACGCCGGTTTGCTCCATGCCTCTTATTCAGAAGAGACGGCCTTTTCGAATTGACCGATGTAAGCGCTGAAGCTGGCATACCGAATGCAACCAATTGGGAAACCTTTGGAGCGGCATTTGGGGATTACGACCGCGATGGATTTGCGGATTTCTATGTTTGCAACTACAATGTTCTTGGTACCGTCACCAATTACCTATTTCACAACAACGGCGATGGTACATTCACCAATGTAACCTTGGCAGCAGGCGTTTCGAACGACGTTTCGAATTCGTTCCAAGCGGCTTGGTTTGATTTTAACAATGACCAATGGCAAGACCTCTATGTGATCAATGATCGAATTCAATATCCCAATGCGTTATACCTCAACAATGGGGATGGCACTTTCAGCGATGTGAGTATCATCACCAACAGCAACCTACAAATTCTAGCTATGAACGTTGGATTTGGCGATTATGATTTAGATGGAGATGAAGACTTGTATGTGACCAATGGTGCAGATGGAAATGTGCTTTTAAAACGCAATCCAAACAACTACATCAACGCTACGTCTGTAACCGGAACGGCGGTCAACGGTCTTTGTTGGGGAGCGCAATGGACTGATTACGACAACGATAAGTTCCTTGACTTGTATGTTACAACATCGACAGAGTTTGATACCGAGATACCTCCCGCTGTGAATCATTTGTTTCACAACAATGCTGGAGGTGCGTTTACTTCTATCACTTCTTCGCCAGCAACCAATATTTCGAATGCGCATTGCAACATACGAGGAGATGTAAACAAGGATGGTTTTCCTGATATCGTTACCCATACAACAACCATGGCTGCAGGGGTTTTTCAAACTATTCCAAATGAAAACAATTGGATTACAGTAAAGCTCACAGGCACCTATTCCACCCCGAATGCCTTAGGGGCAGAAATTCACCTTTACACTGGCGGTGATCATTTGCTGCGTCGAGTATTCTGCGGTGAATCCTATCTCGCTCAGCATTCATACACTCAGTTTTTTGGCATCGGCTCAGAAGTAAAGGCTGATAGTCTGGTCATCCGATGGCCAAGTGGTTTGGTAGAGAAATACTTCGATTTGAATCCCAATCAGCATTTGCACTACGTTGAAGGTTCCACTTTGGATACAGACTTTAATGTGTCTCAAATATATGTCTGCGAAGGAGACTCAATAAATGTAGAGGCTCCCACTTCAGGAATGAATGTAGTTTGGAATACCGCAGAAACAGGCTCGAACATTAACGTAAGCACACCAGGGGTATACAGTTACTCGATTCTGCTTGACAGTGGGATAACCATTATTGGAGATTCCGTAGAAGTATCGACCATTGAAGTTCCTGAAATCAATTTCACCGCCTTTCCAACCAATTGTATGCAAGCCACCGATGGAGAAATCCATCTGAATTTCAACTCATTACCTGATTCTGTTTTAATAGACAATGAAATGGTGGGTACAGAGAATTGGGAAATCACTGGATTGGGAAATGGGTACCATTTGATAACTGTCTTTGCAGATGGCTGTGCCCGTGATTCTACGATCGAAATTTCCAGTCTTGAGGCACCTGCTATTAACGTAAATTTGAATGAAATAGTATGTTTCGGTGAGGATACTGAAGTTTCCATCACCTCCACTCCTTCCCTAGCCATTTCCTCCATCTTGCCAAACAGCTTTAATCCAACCAGTGTCGTTGCCGGAACTTATGAGATTGAAGTGTTTTTTGAAAATGGTTGTATAAGCTCAAGTACCTTTGAAGTCCCACAACCATCCCCACTTGAATTCGAGTTTCTCACGGTTGATGCAGATGGAGCTGTTGGTGGGTCAATTGATGGCACGGCGATGGGTGGCACTCCGCCATACACGGTACAATGGATTGGCCCTTCCGGGTTTACGAGCGATCTATTTTCAATCAATGATTTAATGCAGGGAACGTATACCGCTATTGTGCAAGATGCGAACAGCTGCTTGGTAATGGCGACTGCCACGATTGTGAATACGGATGTTCAGGAGCATCAACTATTAACTCCTTTTTTGTTTCCTAACCCAGCATCACAATTTGTGTATTTCAGCCTCATCGACGAAGCAATAATTTCACTGTATACAGCGAACGGGAAGCTACTAATAGAGCAGAGTTTCGCTGAAGGAACGCATGAGTTGAGTGTTGCGAATTTGCCAGAAGGCGTCTACATGGTAACAATTCTCGATCGAAAAGGACTAAAGTCACAACGAATTGTGGTGACGAAGGATTAAATTTACAGTTGTACTGCGTAAACCAACATCGGTTATGATGAAACGAGCCATACTTCTTTGTGCTATTCTTCCATTTTTATCTATAAACCTTAGTTCACAAACATTCAACAATGTAGCAGAGGATCTGGGTATTTCTGCTGTTGTATCTGGATTGTTTGGTGCCGGAGTAAGTTTTGCGGATTTCGATGGCGATGGATTGGATGATTTGACCTTCGCTGTTTCTAACGCTGCACCAAAGGTGTATAAGAACAACAATGGTTCTTTTACCTTGATGAATTTTCAGTTTGCCGTAATGTCTGACCCGAAAGCCATTTTTTGGGTTGACTACGACAACGATGGCGACAATGACTTTTTTGCGACAGTACGCAATGGTTCTAACCAGCTGTATCGGAACAATGGCAACAACGTTTTTACGAATATCTCCAACGCAGCGGGAATTGGATTGCCCGGACAACACAATTATGGAGCATCATGGGGGGATTATGATCTCGATGGTGATCTCGATCTGTATGTATGTCAATATGCCTTCTCAACAGAACCGGGAACACCCGATATGAAAAATCATCTTTTCAGAAACGATGGGAATGATGTTTTCACAGATGTTACTGCCATCGCCGGAGTTGCCGGCAACGTGGATCTTAGTTTTCAAAGCGCTTGGTTCGATTACAACAACGATCAATATCCTGATCTTTATGTAATTAACGACAAGGTGTCACCGAATCGAATGTATCGAAACAACGGTGATGGCACCTTCACTGAAGTTACCAATGCGCTCAATTTAGGAATCATCATTGACTCCATGTCTGCTTCTATAGCCGACTTCAACAATGATCACCTCATGGATTTCTACTCCACGAATACACAGGAAGGGAATATTCTTTTGAAAGGAAATGCTAACCTCTCACATACCGACGTGACTGCTGAGCACAACCTTATTGTTTACGATTATACGTGGGCTGCAGTATGGTTCGATATGGACAATGACACGGATTTAGACATGTTCATTGCAGAGGCAGAAGCCTTGGCTTTCAATAGCCCAAATTATTTGTTCCGGAACACTGGAGAAGCAAACGGGTATGTTTACGAAGATGTTTCGGACCTATTGCTAACACCTGATAACTCCGATGCTTATGTTGCAGCTTCAGGGGACTTGCAAAACGATGGTCATCTTGATCTAGTAGTGAATAATAGAAGTCCGTACAATACAGTTATCTGGGAAAATACTGGAAATAACGACGGAAATGGATATGTAAAAGTTTTGTTGGAAGGAACAACTTCCAATAGGCAAGGAATTGGGTCGTGGATCACTGTTTATGCGGGAGAGCATTCATACCTCACTTATACATTCATGGGTGAAAACTATCTGGGCCAAAATTCTTTCTCTGAACATTTCGGAATTGGACAACATACACAGGCGGATAGCATCCATATTGAATGGCCTTCTGGAGTTACGGACACCTTCTACAACATTCCTTCGGGCACGACTTTACTGGCCGTAGAAGGCAGTAGTTCGATTCCGGATATCGAAGCATCCATTACTCCATGTTCTTTTGATCCAGCCGTTATCAGTTTGATCGGTGGCAGTGTTCAGGATGTTGAGTGGAGTAATGGAGAGGAAGGATTGAGTATTTCAGTTGAGTCATCAGGAACGTATACAGCCTTTGTGACGCTTTCATCTGGGAACACTGTTGAGCTGACACAAGAAGTGGTGCTTTCTCCTCCCCCGTCGATATCTGTGAATGTCACCCCGCCGTTATGTTCAAATAGCGCGGATGGTGATATTGAGCTTTTCAACGTATCTGGCATACCTATAGAATCTGTTATTTGGAATGACAAATTATATGGGTTAGCCATTTTCGGTCTTGTTGGCGGTGAGTATTCCTATGTGGTAACCGACATAAATGGTTGCCAATCTACCGGAAACGTTACCGTTGAAGCTCCGATTGCTTTAGAGGCCGATCTTGAAATTACGGAAGCCAACTGTCCGGGAGATCTTGCAGCGGCAATGATTGAAATTGCAGGAGGCACTGCCCCTTATGAACTTGATGCGATGGGCGCTGATTTCAACGCACTGGAAACCGGCACCTACAATTATCAAATAACAGATTCAAATGGTTGCATCTTTGAGTCATCTTTTGACATTGCTAATCCATCGCCTTGGAGCATAGAATTGTCGATAACAGATGCTTTTGACGGCAACAATGGAAGTGCAGAGCTAACCATTTCTGGAGCTACAGCTCCGTATACCATTTTATGGAGCAATGGCAGTGGTGGAACTACCCTTGAGAATCTTGGGCAGGGAAATTATTTCGTATTGGTTCAAGATGCAAACGGTTGTTCACAGCAAGAGAGTTTTTCTATCCTTGATCTCAGCGTTGAGAATCGTTCCAACTTATTAACGATTAGCGACTTAGGGAACGGAGATTACCTAATTAACGGCTTGGTCAGTGAATTTAAGCTTTATAACAATTTAGGGCAGCTAATTGATCAATCCAATTCGATTGTTACACCACTAACGATTCGACTTGGTGCGTTATCTCCCGGCATTTATTATTTGCATGTAAATGAAGGAAGTGCGAAATATCGTCTGATACGTAGGTAGACAAAATTCATTTCAGCGTTATGCAAACAATGTTGATAGACCCACATCCGGAATTCGACAGCAACTTCGCATAATATCCGCCCTATTTCATTGTCTTGCAGGGCATAATGCAACTTAAGGACGCGTAAATCGTAGACACCATTCTAACTTTAACTATGAAAAACATCATACTTGCATGGGGTTTCTTTCTCACGGCATCCGCTTGTTTAGGGCAGCCCTTTCTGGATGTGCGGGAGCAATTGGGCATAGCGGGAATGGTTGTAGGTGGCGATTATTCATCAGGCGTGAGTTTTGTTGATTTCGACCACGATGGAAAAGACGACATCAGTTTAGGTCTTGTGAATGCCTCACCTCGATTTTTTCGAAACAGCGAAAATGGTTTTATTGAGGAATTCGTCGG
>JBJOIB010000359.1:0-2570 GCA_046047375.1 Bacteroidota bacterium | reverse complement strand
GCTTCAGGACCATTCCCGCGGCACGCGGAAACCTTTATTCTACCGACGGAAGCTTGTTGGCTACCTCGCTGCCCATTTACGATGTGCGCATGGACCTGAAGGCAGAGTATCTCGATAAGGTATTTGATGATGAAGTTGATTCACTGGCTATTTGCATGGCCAATACCTTTAAGGATAAGACCGCCCGTGAATATGCCTCCCGATTGAAGCGGGAGCGAAAATCTGAAAACAGGTATTTCCTGCTCCGCAAAGGCGTTAAGCACAATACTTTGAAGCTCATGAAAACCTTCCCTATTCTGCGTTATGGCCGAAACAGGGGTGGATTGATTGTTGAGACCGACTCTCGTCGTGAAATGCCCTTCAGACACCTGGCTGCCCGAACGCTTGGAACCTATCGCGACTCTGCAAAAAATAAAACGGAGGACAATCTGTCCATTGGAATTGAAGGAGCTTTCAATGAATACCTGCAAGGCATTAATGGAAAACAGCTTGTAGAGAAAATTTCGGGTGGCGTATGGCGACCCATCAAGCATGAAAATCAAATAGAACCGCGCGAGGGTAACGATATCATTACCACAATTGATGTATCCATTCAGGATGTTGCAGAGGCGGAATTGATGCATCAGCTTAAAAAGCACAATGCCGAAAACGGCTGTGTGGTGCTTATGGAAGTCGAAACAGGTTATATAAGAGCCATTGCCAATCTCGGGCGCACAAAAGATTCATCGTATTACGAGAATTACAATTATGCCATCGGGGCGGGTACTGAACCGGGTTCAACCTTTAAGCTGGCTTCGCTTATGGCTCTGTTTGAAGACGGGCTTGCCAGCCCGTCGGATGTGTTTGATACCCATGGCGGAGTGGTTGTTTTCGGAAACCGCAGAATGAAGGATTCGCACGATGGGGGCTATGGCAAAATTTCGCTGGCCGAAGCGTTCAAATTGTCCTCGAATACTGCTATTTCGCAGGCAGTTCATCGCGCTTACTCTAAGGAACCGGAGAAATTCGTTGCCCGCATTAAAAGTTTTGGATTGCACAAAGCGCATGGTCTTGACATTGACGGTGAGCGTGAACCAAAAATTAAAAATCCCGGCGATTCCGACTGGTATGGCACCACGCTTCCGTGGATGTCGATTGGTTATGAAACCCGACTAACCCCTCTGCAGATTCTGGCATTTTACAATGCCGTTGCCAACAATGGGAAACTGGTAAAACCACAGTTTGTGGAGGAGATTCGCCACCGGGGACAAACAATTAAACGATTCGACCCTGTGGTGTTGGACGAATCTATTTGTTCGGCCAACACGATTAGCCAGGTTAAACCTCTTCTGGAAAGCGTTGTGGAAGAGGGAACAGCGAAGAATCTAAAAAATCCTTATTTCAAGATTGCAGGCAAAACCGGTACAGCACAAATTGCCTATGAAGGTGGCGGATACGAAAGAAATGGAGTTCGCAGGTATCAGGCATCGTTTGTGGGGTATTTTCCTGCCGACAAACCTCGATACTCCTGCATTGTGGTTGTAAGTGCTCCTTCTAATTCGGTTTACTACGGCAATCTGGTTGCGGGCCCCATTTTTAAAGGCGTGGCCGATAAAGTGTACGCCAAGAGTATCGATATGCAGAATTCTGAGTCGGAATTCAAGGCACTTGCCGATGCTTCGGGGAATTTTGTTCAAAAGCGTCGAGCCCACCGCGACGATCTTGCAGGCATAAGCGCAAAAACAGGCACCCGGCTGAGCATCCCTAAAAATGCAACCTGGTTATCGGTTACACAGGAAAAAGATCGCCTGAGCGTTGCGCCACTGAGCGATGATAGCGAAGCCGTACCCGATGTGCGGGGAATGGGTCTAAAAGATGCCTTGTTCCTGCTCGAAAACAAAGGCTTAAAAGTGGTGGTAAATGGCCGGGGACAGGTGAAAAATCAGTCGGTAAAACCCGGCACCAAAGTGAATAAAAACATGGTCATTCTCATTGAACTTGCATGAGGCTGCTTAAAGACATATTGTATAAGGCAGGAACTGTAGAAATACATGGTTCTACCAATCTGGCTATTCTGGCAATAACTGCCGACTCGCGTAAGGTGAGCCGAAACAGTCTCTTTGTTGCAGTAAAAGGCACTCAATCTGATGGCCATAATTTTATAGATACGGCCGTTGAAAAAGGAGCTATCGCTATAATTTGCGAGAGTTTGCCCGAAACGAGGAACGATAAAATTACCTGGGTGGTAGTAAGAGATTCGGCTTATGCCCTTGGCATAACCGCCGCCAACTTTTACGATAATCCTTCCGCCAGGCTTAAACTGGTTGGTGTAACCGGAACTAACGGAAAAACAACCATTGCAACACTGCTTCATCAGTTGTATAGTAACCTCGGTTACAAATCGGGCCTCATATCCACTGTTCGTAATATCATTGCTCAGGAAATTATCACATCAACACATACCACACCCGATCCCGTGAGCCTGCAAAAGCTTCTCGACGACATGGTAAAAGCCGGCTGTAGTCATGCATTTATGGAAGTCAGTTCACATGCAGTGCATCAAAAGCGCATCGCCGGAACGGATTTTACAG
>JBJOIB010000358.1:0-5497 GCA_046047375.1 Bacteroidota bacterium | reverse complement strand
AGCAATTCCGCCCAAAAAGGCATTGCAGCCTTTGCCAGAAGCATGCATGATATGAGCAGTCAAGCTCGAAGTAGTTGTTTTTCCGTGCGTTCCAGCTATCGCAATGCTGCTGCTTTCTCTGGTTATATTTCCCAATACCTCACTTCGCTTCAGGACACGGTATTCGTTGTTGATGAACCAGTTGAGCTCGTTGTGCGTAGACGGAATGGCGGGGGTGTACACGACTAGGATGGCTTCTTTGCTGAGCGTTCGCACAAGTGTGGGCAAATCATGCACTGTATCACTGAAGTGAACTGCTATACCCTCCATTTCGAGCTCAGTGGTCAAAGGAGATGGTGTTTTGTCGTAGCCCATCACAATTTTTCCGGCGCGATTGTAATAGCGAGCTAGAGCACTCATGCCAATTCCTCCGATCCCAATGAAATACACCAGTTCGATATGTTTTTCCGGGATCATCAGACGAGTTTTTCGATTTCGTTCACAACAGCCGATGCCGCATCAGGTCGAGCGAATACTTGCATGTAGTTCGACATCTGCACGCGTCGCTGGCTATCGTTCATGAGTTCAACCGCCTGTTCAGCGAGTTTGGATACCACTTCAGCGTCTTTTAAAAGCAAGGCAGCGCCGCTGGATGTCATGGCAGAGGCGTTATGGGTTTGATGGTCTTCAGCTACGTGAGGCGAAGGCACCAATATGGTAGGCTTGGCCACCAGTGCTAGTTCAGCAATCGACATAGCGCCAGCCCGACTCACAATAACATCGGCTACCGCGTAGGCTTGCTGCATGTTGCCTATGAATCCTACCGGGTGCAGGTGTTCGTGTTTTTGATCGATCACAAAAGCTTTTTGCTTTTCGAAAAACCGAGTTCCTGTTTGCCAGAGCACTTGAATATCGTTGGATGCGAGGAGTGCTGCCCCTGTCTGAACGGCGCTATTTAGCGATGCCGCTCCAAGGCTTCCCCCCATAACGAACAATGTTTTCTTAGAAGGGTTCAGCCCAAATGCGTGATAAGCCTCGTCTGTGGGTTTTATTCCGCTAATTGAGGCGCGCAGAGGATTCCCCGTATGTACTGTCTTTTCTTCCGGAAACCACTTTTTCATGGAGTCGAATCCGGTGCAGATGCGGTTAACTTTTTTAGCAAGTATTTTATTGGTGATTCCGGGATAGGAGTTTTGCTCTTGAATAACGGTTGGAATTCCCATGCCGGCCGCTGCGTATAACAGTGGACCGCTTGCATAGCCTCCAACGCCAATAGCTACTTGTGGTTGAAACGATCGAATGATTTTTTTCGATTTTCTGAGACTTCTGATAACCCGGGGAATGAATCCTAAATTTTTTTTACTGAAAAGTTTTCTTTCGAGTCCGGCTATGTCTAGCCCCTCTATCTCATAGCCTGATTGGGGAACTTTTTCCATTTCCATGCGTCCTATGGCACCCACGAACAGGATCTTGCATGATGGATAACGACGCTTGATTTCATCGGCAATCGCCAGAGCTGGATAAATGTGTCCGCCTGTACCACCTCCACTAATGATGACGCGTTCAAGCATATTCTGTTGGATTATGAGCCGGATCGATGTCGTCGTCTTCACTTTTCCCACCTTCCCCTTCCCATTCTTCTTTGTTGTACACTGACCGTGAAACGCTGATGATCATTCCAATTGCAAGACAGGTAAAAACGATTGAAGTACCACCCATTGATACCAGTGGTAATGGCTGTCCGGTAGTCGGGAATAATTTCACCGCTACGGCCATATTGATGATGGCTTGAACAACCAGTAGAAATGAAAGTCCGAGGGCCAGGAGTCCTCCGAAATGCTTCGGACAGCGAGTTGCAATGCGTATACTTCGATACAATAATATGAGGTATAATAATATCAGTCCTAACCCACCTAGAAATGCACCGTATTCTTCAATTACGAAGGCGTAGATCATATCTGAGTAGGGGTGAGGCAAGTAATTGCGTGAAGAGCCTGATCCGGGTCCTGAAGGAAGAATTCCACCGCGGTAAATAGCCACTTGTGCTAAATCGGTTTGGTAGTTTCCTTCTGCTTCTGGATTGGTGAAGTTTTCTACACGGTTGATCCAAGTTTCAAGACGAGGAAAGGTTTTTGGAGATGCTTTGCCAATGGCGAACACCATCACAAGTCCGGCAACACCCAGTCCGGCAATTTGTAAGAGGTGTTTTATAGGTACCCCAGCAATAAACATCAAGAGGTAGCTTACGGCAAAAAGCATTGCTGCCGTTGAAAAGTTGGCAGGCAGAATGAGTCCACAAACAATTACTGGTGCTATCAATACGGGTACTACCCCACCACTGAATTCATGCAGTCTGGTACGGTAGTGATTCAGCTGATGTGCAAGGAATGTGATCAGCACGATTTTAGCAAAGTCGGAGGTTTGAAAGCTCAAACCTATTACTGGAATGGTAATCCAGCGTTTCGCATCGTTGATGTTTGAACCGAAGGCTAGCGTGAGCGCAAGCATTACAACTGTCACATAAATCAGCACCTGCGATACTTTGGCGAAATACCTAAAGTTGACTTTGTGTACCCAGAAAATGACCAGTATGCCAAGCACAAACATGAATAGGTGCTTGAACAGAAATCCAAGGGAATTACCTCCAGCCTTGAAGGCTAGTGTAGAAATTGCGCTGTACACCGCTAACGACGATATCAGTGCCAGCATGATGGTAACCATCCAGATTACCTTATCACCTTGTATTTTGTTGAACAGCGCCTGCATGTTTCCTTTGGTTTACAACGCGCGCACCGCAGCTTTGAATTGTTGTCCGCGATCTTCGTAGTTTTCAAACAAGTCGAAACTTGCACAAGCAGGTGAAAGAAGCACTGTGTCGCCATTGTAGCCCAGGTCGTAGGCCTGTTGCACCGCTTCTGAAGCGCTTGATGCTTCTGAAATATGCGCTACTTTTCCGCTGAACGCTGAGATGATTTTGGCATTGTCAACACCAAGGCAAATGATAGCCTTCACTTTTTCATTTACTAGGGCGAACAACTCTGAGTAGTCATTGCCTTTATCTACCCCACCTGCAATCCAAATAACCGGCTTGTCTACACTCTCTAAAGCGTACCAGGTTGAGTTGATGTTGGTGGCCTTGCTGTCGTTGATAAAAGTGATGCCGTGCACCTTTGCCACGAACTCCAAACGGTGTTCAACGTTTTCAAAGTTCATCAGACTGTCGCGAACGTTTTCCTTTCTTAGTTCAAACAGTCGGGCAGTTACTCCTGCAGCCATTGAGTTGAACAGGTTGTGTTTGCCTTGCAAGGCGAGTTCTTGAATTTTCATGGTGAATAATTCGTTTTGGGTGTTGATTGTAAATTGGTCGTTATGGATTCCGGCGCCGAGGCCACCGAGGTCTTCAAGGGATTTGAATACTGAAACAGGCATCACGCGCTGGTTCAGGGTTTTTTTAGCCAGCTCAGCCTGAATTACAGGGTCGTCAGCATTGGTGATGAAAATGTCATCTTCTCGCTGGTTGCGAATAATGCGAAACTTTGAGTCGATGTATTTTTGGAAGGTGTACTCGTATCGATCGAGGTGATCTGGAGTTATGTTCAACAGAATGGCAACATCTGCTCTGAAATCAAATACGCCATCGAGCTGGAAACTGCTCAGTTCCAACACGTAAACGTCGTATTGATCGCAAGCCACGCTCATCGCGAAGCTTTTCCCTACATTTCCTGCCAAACCAACATTGATTCCCCCGTTTTTAAGCAGGTGATAGGTGAGGAGGGTGGTAGTGGTTTTGCCGTTCGATCCGGTGATGGCTACGATCTTTGCAGAGGTGTATTTCGCAGCGAATTCAATCTCCGATATTACGGGCGTTCCTTTTGCTCGCAATTGTTGAATCAAAGGAGCTTTATCAGGAATTCCCGGACTTTTAATGACCAAATCAGCGCCGAGAATACGTGCCTCATCATGGCCACCAAACTCGTGAGCAATGCCCTCTTTGTTCAAGATGTCAAGTCGGTCTTGTGAAATAGCACCTGCATCTGAGAGAAACACATCAAACTGTTGTTTCTTTCCGAGCACGGCTGAGCCGACACCGCTTTCACCACCACCAAGTATGACGAGTTTCTGTGCCATTAGCGTACTTTCAGTGTTACAATGGTGATGACAGCCAGCATGATTCCTACAATCCAGAAGCGAGCAACGATTTTGGATTCAGGAATACTCTTCTTTTGGTAATGATGATGCAGTGGTGCCATAAGAAACACGCGCTTACCTTCTCCAAATCGCTTTTTGGTGTATTTGAAATAGCTCACCTGGATCATCACAGACAGGTTTTCGATCAAGAAAATGCCGCACAAAACCGGGATGAGTAGCTCTTTTCGAATGGCAATGGCGAACGTTGCGATGATTCCGCCAAGTGCCAAACTGCCGGTATCACCCATGAATACTTGGGCTGGAAAGGCGTTGTACCATAGGAATCCGATGCACGCCCCGACAAATGCCGCGATGAAAACCACCATTTCGCCTGAATCAGGGATGTACATGATGTTCAGGTAGTCGGCAAACACATAGTTACCGCTTACGTAAGCCAGAATGGCCAAGGTGGTTCCGATGATCGCTGAAGTTCCTGTGGCCAGTCCGTCTAACCCGTCGGTCATGTTGGCGCCATTTGAAACGGCGGTAACAATAACAATCACAGTAAGTATGAACACTATCCAAACGTAGTCTTCAGCGCCTTCGCCCATCCAGTCAATCAACCATACGTAGTCGAACTCGTTGTTTTTAGAGAACGGAATGGTTGTTTTGGTCGATTTCAGTTCATTCCAATTGGCTGTTGAAGTAACCTCGCTTATCACCGTTCCTTCAGGAGCTTCTTTGATGGTGACATCGGGCGAGAAGTACAGCATGCTTCCTACAATGATTCCAACACCCACTTGTCCGATCACCTTGAATTTACCAGCTAGTCCGGCTTTGTTCTTCTTGAAAACCTTGATGTAATCATCGAGAAACCCAATAAATCCAAGCCATACGGTAGCAATGAGCATGGTTTGGACGTAAATATTGGTCAGGTCAGCGAACAGAAGTATAGGTACGAGAATGGAACTTAGAATGATAATTCCGCCCATGGTCGGTGTTCCTTGCTTTTTCAGCTGTCCTTCCAAGCCGAGGTCGCGCACTATTTCCCCTACTTGTTTCAGTTGCAACCATTGAATGATTCGTTTTCCGAGCAGAAGTGAGATCAACAAGCTCGTAATCACGCTCATTGCAGCACGAAACGAGATGTACTGAAACAAGCCTGCTCCTGGCAGGTTGTAGGCATCATCGAGGTAGGTGAAGAGGTGGTACAACATCAGTGCTGGGTGGCTTTAAATTGTTCGGTAACTTCTTTTAGATCATCGAATGGAAAGCGTTCCCCGTTGATCTCTTGGTACTTTTCATGTCCCTTGCCTGCAATCAGGATGATGTCTCCCGGTTTGGCGATGGAGCATGCCATGCGAATAGCTTCGCGGCGGTCGGTGATGGC
>JBJOIB010000357.1:0-4742 GCA_046047375.1 Bacteroidota bacterium | reverse complement strand
CATTCTCATTTTAAAGCAATTACCTCACCTTGTAGGTTTCGACTCAGATGCATTTGGTGAGATGGAATTCTTTCAAACAGACGGCGACAACACCATAACCGCGCTGTTTTCCGCCCTAACCCATATCCACACAGGAAGCTTAATAGTAGGACTTTTCAGTATAGCGCTGCTCATCTTTTGGGGTTCTAAAACCATGAAAGGTACTGCGCTCTCGAAGATTCCGGGTGGACTAGTAGCCGTTGCGCTGGGTGCAGCAATAAATGCTTTGTTTATGGCATTTGCGCCGGGCTTAACCATTGAATCATCGCACCTTGTAGAATTACCTGTGCTAAACGCTGAAAGCAGTCTGGGCGATATTTTTACCTCACCTGATTGGAATGCATGGAAAAATCCAAAGGTCTATTTAGTAGCTGCTACTCTTGCCCTTATCGCAAGCTTGGAAACATTATTGAGCTTGGAAGCCATCGATAAACTCGATCCTGAGAAAAGACAGACACCGCAAAACCGAGAACTCATCGCTCAAGGTGCCGGAAATATACTGTCTGGACTTTTAGGCGGATTGCCAATTACAGCTGTTATCGTGCGAAGCTCAGCAAACCTAGACGCAGGCGCTAAAACCAAATTGGCCGCTATCATCCACGGTCTCATATTGGCTTTCAGCGTGATGTTGATCCCCGGCGTTCTGAACCTAATTCCGCTCTCAGCCCTGGCGGCCATCCTTATCATCGTTGGATTTAAACTCACTAAACCCGCGCTGTTTCGCGAAATATACAAGCAAGGATTGCGACAAATCATTCCTTTCATAGTAACCATCGTAGCTATATTGTTCACTGACCTGCTCATCGGAATACTCATCGGCTTGGCCGTTGGAGCGTTCAATATATTGCTAGCGAACTACCTGGTTTCTTTTCAAGCATCGTCTCAAAAAGGTGCGCTCGGAAATGCATTTGTACTTCGCCTCAGTGAGCACATGTCTATTCTGAACAAGCCGAGCCTCCTCCGCGCCTTCCGCGAAATTCCCGAAGGCACCAAAGTCATCATCGATGCGGCTGATACCCACTTCATCGATTACGATGTACTAGAAGTGATTCACAACTTCAAAGAAACAGCATCCGCGCGCAATATTTCCGTGCGGCTTATCAATATTCCCGATTTAGAAACTCCTTCAAGTAGCCACTGATATGTCATTCTACAAACAACTCATCGAAAACAACCGCAAATGGGTAGCTTCGAAACTGGAGCAAGACCCAGATTTCTTTACCGACCTAGCCAATGGTCAGAAACCACCACTTTTGTGGATCGGATGCGCTGACAGCCGAGTACCCGCCAATGAAATTACAGGCACCAAACCGGGAGAGGTATTTGTTCACCGCAACATTGCCAACATGGTGGTACATACCGATATGAATATGCTCAGCGTGCTCGACTACGCCGTGAATGTGTTGAAGGTGAAACATGTAATCGTATGCGGCCACTACGGATGCGGGGGGCTGGAGGCGGCCATGGGCAATCGCCAATTTGGATTGATTGATAACTGGTTGCGCCATATCAAAGACGTGTACCGCATGTACAGCCGCGAGCTGGATAAAATCGACGACTACGGAAAACGCCTCAACCGTTTCGTTGAAGTAAACGTTATGGAACAGGTGTACGATCTCGCTAAAACATCCATCGTGCAAGATGCTTGGAAACGCAACCAAGAACTTGAACTACATGGATGGGTGTACGATATCCGCAACGGCCTTGTAATTGACCTCGAAGTGACTGTTTCAGATGACTCGAACCTCGAAGAGGTTTACAGAATGAAGTAAACCCTGGAGTTGACGGATATCAGGAATCTTTCTTCAGATTCTTTAATATCTTGGTGACGATTTATTCACCAATAGAAGATTCCGTGAGAATAAGGACGTTCGAAGAATACCAGGAAAAATACAAGCTAAGCATTGAACAACCCGATGCTTTCTGGGATGAGATTGCCAAACAATTCGTTTGGAAACAACCCTATACGCAAGTCTGTCAATGGAACTTCGACGAGCCTGATGTTCGCTGGTTCATCGGTGGTAAGCTGAACATCACAGAAAATTGCCTCGATCGCCATCTGGCGCAACGCGGCAATAAACTGGCGTTGATTTGGGAACCAAATGATCCCAAACAGCGCTTTGTTCGACTCACCTACCGCGAGCTCTACGAACGGGTGAACGAATTTGCCAACGCACTCAAAGCGCAAGGCATTCAAAAAGGAGATCGGGTAATCATCTACATGCCGATGATTCCTGAACTAACCATTGCCGTATTGGCCTGTGCCCGCATTGGGGCTGTGCACTCGGTAGTTTTCGCCGGCTTTTCAGCCAATGCACTATCGGATCGAATTCAGGATGCCGGAGCTCGCATGGTCATTACTGCGGATGGCCTCAACCGCGGAACCCGTCAAATGCCCCTCAAAAGGGTGGTCGATGAAGCTCTTGAGCACTGCTCCTCCGTTGAACGTGTCATTGTTTTCGACTGCGTCGGATGGCAACCTGAACTTACGCCCGGCAGAGATATATGGTGGCATGATGCCATCGCCGGAATGCCAAAGCAATGTGAACCTGAGCCGATGGATGCAGAAGACATGCTATTCATCCTCTACACTTCCGGGTCAACCGGTAAACCTAAAGGCGTTGTGCACACCTGCGGTGGTTACATGGTGTATGCGGCCTACTCGTTCCAAAACGTCTTCCAACCCGAAGAAAGCGATGTGTACTGGTGCACCGCAGATGTGGGTTGGATTACCGGACATTCGTACATCGTTTACGGACCTCTCCTCTCTGGCACTACCACAGTGATGTTCGAAGGCATTCCTACCTATCCCGACGCAGGTCGGTTCTGGCAAGTGTGCGATAAGCATGGGGTAAACATTTTTTACACTGCACCAACTGCCATTCGCTCTCTCATGGCCTGCGGCGATGACCATGTGCTGTCATACAGCCTCAACTCCTTGCGCATTCTAGGTACTGTGGGCGAACCCATCAACGAGGAGGCGTGGAAATGGTACTACGTGCACGTGGGCAAAGAAAAATGCCCCATCATCGATACCTGGTGGCAAACAGAAACGGGTGGAATTATGATCTCCGGGCTCGGTGATCTCAGCCCTATGAAACCCGCTCATGCTGGGTATCCGCTGCCTGGAATCCAACCGGTGCTCCTCGATCAAAACGGAGCCGTGATTGAAGAAAATGAGCGTGAAGGTTACCTCTGTATCAAACACCCTTGGCCTTCTATGATTCGCACCACATACGGCGATCATGAACGTTGCCGCGTTACGTATTTCAGCCATTATAAAAACCACTACTTCACCGGAGATGGCGCTAAGCGCGATGCCAAAGGCATGTACCGAATTATAGGACGGGTAGATGATGTAATCAATGTGAGCGGACATCGTTTTGGAACCGCTGAGATAGAAGAAGCCATCAATGCAAACTCCTTTGTGGTTGAATCAGCGGTGGTTGGTTATCCGCATGATGTGAAAGGACAAGGCATCTACGCCTTCGTTATTTGCGACACCCTGCCAGAAGATCCCGATATGCGTCGAGCCGAAATTGTGGAAACGGTAGCCCACCAAATAGGTAAAATCGCCAAACCCGAAGTCATCCAATTCGTTACCGGTTTGCCAAAAACCCGCTCGGGTAAAATCATGCGCCGAATCCTACGAAAAATCGCTGAAGGCGACGCTTCAAACCTCGGTGATACCTCCACCCTTCTCGATCCAAATGTGGTAGATGAAATCCTTGAAGGTGCCAGGTTGATTCGGTCGCAAGTCTGAATTAAAAAGTCAAATTCAAACCGAATTGCAGTTGGGTGGTGCGCGCAAATGATGGGTAACTGATGCGAGATTCTTCTGCGCCGTCCTCGTCTGTAAACACCAGTGGATTTAGTACCACGGCTAATACATTGTCTGTAAGCACATAGAGCTGAAGAGGTCCGGCATTCAACCGCAAACCAACACCTAAATTCCTGTACTCACGATCGATGACGGAGTAGGCCAACGTGCCGGTAAACCAACGACCAAAATTCTGTACATAAGCCAAGGTGTAGGTAGGACGAAGTCGACCGCGAAACACCTCGCTTTGGAAAAGCACTTCCAATCTTCCTGCAGACAAGGTATCGACGCCAAACAAATGATAGCTGGCCCCCACCTGAAAACGAGCCAAGGTGGCTGAGCGATAGCCCTGCTCCCCCTCGTTGTAGTTGAAATCGCGCTCCGCTTCATCCCACAACGCATTCAACTGCTGGTCTAAACTATCAGCTATATCGCCATCGGTCGTCAATATATCTTCAGTAAACTCCACCCCGATAAACGAAAACTCATTCTTATCTGTCTCTAAAGAGCGCAAAGCATCTTTCCATCGAATGAAACCCAAATCAGTAACCGCTGCGTTCAAACTCAACTTATCTGTTACGCGCTTCTCAACGCCCACATCAACGCCTAAGCCGCGGTTTTTACCGTTGAACAAGTAGGTCATCACTTTCCCGTTCTCCAACAAATGGTTGTCGTCTATGGTGTCTGTTAGATTGTAAATCCCTGAGGTGTAAACATCCATCTCACCAGAAAAATTCCAGTCGTAAGTGTCGGTATCGGTCGTCCACACCTCTGTGATCACCTCCATGGTCTCATCAATAGGAGCAACAGGTTCAGCTTCAGCTGTATTCTTTCGGTTTTTGCAGCCGGCGAAAAGTACCAGAGCTACAACGAATGCAAGTTT
>JBJOIB010000356.1:0-2951 GCA_046047375.1 Bacteroidota bacterium | reverse complement strand
TGGTGAGCTGCTTCCTATTGAAATGGCCGACTTCGAATATTCGCTGAAAGAGAACTATGATGTTGAACGGTTGAAGATAGATGGGCAAGTGGATGCTTTGACGGATAAACTGGACGGATTTAAAGACCGTGTGCCGAAGTATGACCTTCTTATCGTAGCAAAGCCTGATAGCGTTTTCGATAACAAAGACAAGGTGATTATTGACCAGTACATCATGAACGGTGGAGCCGTTTTGTGGTTGGTAGATCCTATGCTTACAGACTTAGACAGCTTGCGAGTGCATCAGCAAACCATGGCGCTAACCAATGAAATGGGCTTGTACGACCTTTTGTTTGAGTATGGTGTGCGTATGAATCGCAATTTGATCATGGATTACAACGGGGCTCCCATTGTTTACGATACAGGCCCGAAAGGGAATCAACGAGGAATGGAAGTATTCAGATGGTATTTCGCTCCCATCGTCATGTCTGGCGATAGTGCTCACCCCATTTCTGCTAACCTTGATCCCCTTCATTTTGACTTTGTGTCTTCTCTCGACCCTGTAGGTGAAAACGCGGCGGTGAAACAAACACCCCTGCTATTCACCTCAAATCTGTCTGTAGAACGCAAAACACCTGTGCGCATCCATCCGGGCATATCAGAATACCAAGTAGATTTCTTCGAGAACTCCCCGCATCAACCCTATACGGTTGCCATGTTGTTGGAGGGTGAATTCAATTCGAATTTCGTAGGAAGACTTCCCTCGACAATCGCATCAGATCCAACCATCGCCTTCCGCGAAAGAAGCAAACCAACTAAGATGATTGTTGTAGCTGATGGCGATATTGCCCGTAACAAAGTCATACAATCGGCCGACGGCTGGACACCCATTCCACTTGGCTATGATCGAATGATCGGACAAGTCATCTATGACAACAAAGAGTTCCTTTTGAATGCGGTGAATTACCTGTTGAACGATGCTGATTTGATTGCTGTACGCTCCCGGTTCATCAAATTGCGGAAGCTAGACGAGGCTGCCATTGTACAAGACCGCAAACAACTCCAAATCATTAACACTGCTGCACCGCTGTTGATCATCGGAATCATGGGCTTTGGCCTGGTATGGATGCGAAAAAGAAAATACGCGAAATGAGAAAAAATCTTCAGCTTTTATTCATTCTGATTTTACTGGCCATTGGCGCTGGTATCGTTTGGTCGTTGAAAGGGGGAACTAGAAAAAAACCCCTAGCGAATTTTGCTATCGAGGATACAGCTGCGGTTACAAAAATCGTCATAACAGATGCCGATCTGAACAAAGCGGTATTGGAACGTGATCCGAACAGCCGGTATTGGGACTTGAATGGAAAATACAAGGCCCGCAAAGACGCTGTTGATTTGCTTTTGAAGACAGCGCTGAGAATTCGGGTGAAAGGACCCGTTCCTGAACCTGCCCTCGAAAATGTTCTTCGTCAAATGGCCGGCGCAGGAAAAAAAGTGGAATACTATCAAGGGGGTGATAAGCCTGTAAAAACCTACTACATAGGAACAGCTACACAAGACCATACCGGAACCTATATGCTCCTTGAAACCCCTGAAGAAGGCAAGTCATCTGAGCCTTTTATTATGTACATGGAAGGATTTGTAGGCTTCTTGAATACCCGCTATTTTACGGATGAAGAAGAGTGGCGTTATACCGGAATCTTCGATTATCCAAACCTGGAGATTTCTCAAGTAGATGTCATTCACCACGAAGCAATAGATCGCTCATTTACAATATATTACAATGAAGGTAATGATCTAAAGCTTCAAAGTAAATCCTTTCAAATGGATATTCCGGTTTTTGACACCTTGGCGGTAAAGGATTACTTCTTACTCTACAAAAAAGTGCACCTTGAAACGTACGTAAGTCATCTTACTCCTGAAGCAGAAGACAGCTTGTTGAACTCTCAACCAGCCTTCACGTTGGCGGTAACGGAAAAGGGTGGAAACCGAAAGAAAATAGACCTTTACTGGAAAACCGGTGGATCTCCTTTGTACGATGAATTCGGAAACTTATCTCCTTGGGATGGTGCTCGCATGTATGGTGTAGTGAATGGCGATGATGTTGTTATGGTTCAACGCTTTGTGTTTGATCCACTCATTCAAGGAATTGACAGCTTTTTACCACGCACACATGAAAAAAACACCGTATACTGACCTCGCAGCACTCATTCTTCGTGTCGGTTCAGGCGCAATGATGATTCCACATGGCATAGCTAAAGTAGACCGCTTAACCAACCTTGCGGATGTAAAGTTTGCAGACCCTGTTGGCGCTGGTCCTCTTGCTACCCTCATCTTTGCGTTAATCGCTGAGTTGGTTTGCGCAACCATGGTCATCATTGGTTTTAAAACCCGCTGGGCAGCCGTGCCTTTGATCATCACCATGGCCGTGGCCGCTTTTATGGTGCACAAAGGAGATAGCTGGGGCGACAAGGAAATGGCGGTTTTGTACATGGTAACATACATTGGAGTCTTCTTATTGGGTTCAGGGAAATACAGTCTCGACCAAATGAAGTAATAAAGACATTAGAACATGGATGCATTCATTTTTGATGGTGTAAGAACACCAATAGGCAATTTTGGCGGGACACTGGCACCTGTTCGTGCTGACGATTTAGCGGCATTGGTCATAGAGGCACTCATGGCGCGCAATCCTCAGGTGCCTGCAGATCGCATTGAAGATGTGATTCTTGGCTGTGCTAACCAAGCCGGGGAAGATAACCGAAATGTGGCACGCATGGCAGCACTTTTGGCCGGACTACCATACACCGTTCCAGGTGAGACAGTGAACCGCTTGTGCTCTTCAGGACTTGCGGCGGTCATCAATGCAACACGCAACATTCAAACCGGCAACGGCGATCTATTTATTGCCGGCGGAGTGGAACACATGACGCGCGGTCCATGGGTCATTTCGAAAACAAGCTCAGCTTATG
>JBJOIB010000355.1:0-2982 GCA_046047375.1 Bacteroidota bacterium | reverse complement strand
TATCTTCAGTGCGGAGTTTCGCGATCACGTTATTGATCTCCTCCTCCGACATTTCCGCAATACGACTGATTTTATACCCGTGGTCGATCAACACCCCAACATTCAATAAATGGCGAAGGTCATGATCAGTGTAAAAGCGAATGTTGGTGGAGGTTCGTTGTGGGCTCAACAGGTTATACCGCTGCTCCCAAATCCGAATGGTATGTGCCTTTATACCGGTAAAAGACTCCAGATCTTTAATTGAAAACTGCTGCATTTTGTACCACTATCAAAACTTTACAACACAGGAACATCCATTATGTTCGAGGAAAGGTTAGATTTTTTTTCGCAAAGCAAAAAATTCGGACTGAATTTTCCAACTCAATAGATTTCCGAACTATTTTTCGCCCATGCAGATGGTTTTGTTCGACGATCACCTTCGTGACGTTTTTCTCCCCCTTGTTTACACCCGCCCCATAGCGCAATTACGCATTGGTATTCAGACCATTGCTGAAAAATGGGGGCTTTACACAGGTTTCCAACCCTCTTATCATACGGTTCCTTACCTCGCAAAAAAATATCCCTGCACGCATCCACAAACATCCATTTGGATCAACGGTCGGTTAATTCCGGATGCTCGTTATTTGCAAGATCTTCAAGATTTGAAACCAGGCGAGGGTTGGCGTCTTGGTGATAATATCATCGCTTTTCGTCCTGCTTCTAACCATGACTATTCCGGCTCATTGGAAAACATGCATCGGTCAGTGTCGTTCACAGAACCTCCTTTTGAAGCCTCTATGTTGAACGCGATTACCGACTTGTTTTCAATGAATCACGAGGCCATTGCGAGCGATTTTCGCGCTCTAACCTACGGTCGAATGCCCAACATTCCTTCTTCAACAAATATCATAATCGGAGATCCCAGCCTTGTATTTATTGAAGAGGGTGCAACCGTGGAAGGGGCGTTTTTAAATACCACAGGAGGACCTATATATGTGGGAGCTGGAGCAGAGATCATGGAAGCCTCTGTAGTTCGCGGCCCTGTAGCCATTTGTGAGCACGCAACCTTGAAAGCAGGCAGTAAAATCTACGGAGCAACCACCATTGGTCCGTGGTGCAAAGTGGGAGGTGAAGTATCCAATAGCATCTTCTTCGCTTACACAAACAAAGGACATGATGGTTTTGTAGGCAATTCAGTGCTGGGCGAATGGTGCAACCTGGGCGCCGATACCAATACATCCAACCTGAAGAACAACTATTCCAAAGTCAAGATTTGGAGCTATGCACAAAACGGAATGGTTGATACCGGACTTACGTTTTGCGGCCTTATCATGGGTGATCATTCCAAATCAGGCATCAATACCATGTTCAATACCGGAACGGTAACAGGTGTTGCAGCCAACATCTTTGGCGGTGGATTTCCAGACAAGTTCATTCCTTCCTTCTCATGGGGTGGCTCAGATGGATTCACAACGTATGATTTCGACAAAGCCATAGAAACCGCCGAAAGGGTTCTTGCACGCCGAAACCAGCAACTCAGCGATGAGGATGTGACGATTCTTAGACACATCTTCATTCAATCCATGGAATACAAAAGTTAACTGCGCCATTTTTGCAGTATTCTACCCTTGGCACAGGCTTTGACTTTTGTGCCATTCCTGCGCATATCCTGCCTCATGGAATGCAGTGAAATAATTACGATATGATAGAGCTGAACGACATTTCCGACGCACATGACCATGAATTCATCCCCCTCATCTCTCCTGAGGATGAAGATGCCATGCACCAAGAAAAGGCACCGGAAATACTGCCAATATTACCGCTTCGCAACACCGTCCTCTTCCCAGGGGTTGTCATCCCCATCACGGTCGGTCGCGACAAATCCATCCGCCTGATCAATGAAGCCTACAAATCAGACAAAATCATCGGTGTAGTGGCGCAAACCAACGCTGATATCGAAGACCCGTCATCTACTGACATTCACACAGTAGGAACGGTAGCCAACATCATGAAAATGCTGAAAATGCCCGATGGCAGCACCACCGTGGTCATTCAAGGAAAAAAACGGTTCGAATGGACCGAGATGGTGGAAGAAACCCCCTTCATGCGCGCCCGCATCACCGAATTCAATGAAAAGCACTCGTTGGCAACAGATGATGAAGTAAAGGCATTGCACGACAGCTTGAAAGAACTGGCAATCAAAATCATCCAGCAATCTCCCAACATACCTACCGAGGCTTCGTTTGCCATCAAGAACATCGAAAGCTTGTCTTTCCTCGTCAACTTCGTTTCGTCCAACATGAACGCAACCGTTGATGAAAAACAAGACCTCCTCGAGATCACCGATTTGAAGCAACGCACTGAAAAAGTGCTAGAATACCTTCACAGAGAGTTGCAGATGTTGGAATTGAAAAACGATATTCAATCCAAAGTTAAAGTAGACCTCGACAGGCAGCAACGAGAGTATTTCCTGCATCAACAGATGAAACAGATTCAGGAAGAACTCGGAAACAATCCGATTCAAGAAGAGATTGCCGCCAAAAAGCTTCGCGCTACAGCAAAAATATGGACTGACGAAGTACAACAAGTCTTCGACCGCGAGGTACGGAAGCTCGAGCGCATGAATCCGCAAAGCGCTGAATTCTCGGTTCAATCCAACTACGTTGATCTCCTGCTCGACTTGCCTTGGAACCAGTATAGCGAAGACAACTTCAACCTCCGACATGCCCAAGAAATATTAGACCGCGACCACTATGGATTGGAAAAAGTGAAGGAACGCATCATTGAACATTTGGCAGTGCTCAAGCTCAAAGGTGATATGAAAGCGCCGATTCTTTGCTTGTATGGACCTCCTGGGGTAGGAAAAACATCCTTGGGAAAAAGCATTGCAGAAGCACTCGGTCGCAAGTACGTTCGCATGAGTCTGGGCGGCTTGCGCGATGAAGCTGAGATTCGCGGACACCGAAAGACGTACATCGGTGCTATGCCCGGACGTATCATTCA
>JBJOIB010000354.1:0-22866 GCA_046047375.1 Bacteroidota bacterium | reverse complement strand
CATCAAAAACCTCTTCTGGCAGCTTTGCGGATAACAGAGAATTGGAGAAAAAACGAAAGCTTTCAAACAACACCCCTTCGCAACTCCACGCCCCATGCGCCTTGGCGGCTTTGCGGATAACGGTGTCAGGCATAAAAAAAGCAGACCTCACAATAAGATCTGCTCAATTTCAACTCCACCACCTCTCACACCTCAACCCCAGCACTCGAAACAATCAAATTTCTATCGACCTTCTTAAACAACCCCTGCAACACCTTACCCGGCCCTACCTCGATAACCTCGCCACAACCATCCGCCAACATATTCTGCATAATCTGAGTCCACCGAACAGGAGCTGTCAATTGCTGAACCAACTTCTCTTTTATCACTTCAGGTGAAACGGTCGCCTGGGCATCAACATTCTGGTAAACCGCACATCGCGGAACTTGAAATGCCGTTTGCTCTATTGCGCCTTTTAACTCATCCAATGCCGGCTGCATCAAAGGAGAATGAAATGCCCCTCCGACCTGCAAAACAAGTGCTCTCTTCGCTCCCCTTTCGGTCAATAAAGTACACGCCGCATTCACAGCTTCTATCGAACCGGAAATCACCAACTGCCCCGGACAATTATAATTCGCTGCAACCACCACTCCTTCAATCTCTTCGCAAGTCTTTTCAACAACTTCATCTTCTAGCCCGAGAATAGCGGCCATAGTCGAAGGGTTTAGCTCACAGGCGCGCTGCATGGCTTGCGCCCTCGATGAAACCAATCGCAATCCATCTTCAAAAGACATCGCCCCTACCGAAACAAGCGCCGAAAACTCCCCTAAAGAATGTCCTGCTACCATGTCTGGTGAAAAAGTTGATCCAAGAACGTTCGACAATGCCACTGAATGCAGAAATATCGCCGGCTGGGTCACCCTAGTCTGTTTCAATTCCTCCTCTGTCCCGTTGAACATTACATCTGTGATGCGAAAACCCAAAATATCATTGGCTTGTTCGAGCATATTGCGGGCTACATCAGAACTATCATAAATATCTTTGGCCATGCCGGGAAACTGTGCCCCTTGACCCGGAAAAACGTATGCTTTTTTCATATTTCGCTATTGATCCAACAAACTTACTAGAACATTGCGAAAATTAGCCACCCCGTGATTAAAAACGACGGTGATGCGCATAAAAAAAGGGCAACTCTCGTCACCCTTTTTAGATATTTAGTTCGAATTAAAACTTGTACGAAAATCCGATCGCCAATACCTCTTTAAACTGAACCCCAGGCCCTCTTCCTGAATCTAGTACAACTCCATCTTCAAGCACTGGATCCTTTTTCTGAAGGATTACATCATCGTCATAAAGCAATTGCGTGCTGATGGTTGCCGACATAAACTTGTTGACCTTCATTGAAATGAGTGTTTCCCAGTTTATGTCAATATTCTGCGGATTGTTGATGTAATTGGAGAACAGATCAATACGTGTCATCAAACTCACGTTCTCAACTAAGTCTGTTGTATAACCCAATCGCACATATCCACCGATCTCCGAGCGAACATTCGTTCCTGGGTCTACTCCATAAGCTCCAACCGATGATAGGGCAGAGTCGAGAACCACGGTCATTTTGTACGTCGCTGGCGACAAGAAAGCTGTGAATTTGCTATTCGGCTTGTAATCCATACCAATAGACGCTAGCATATAAGCAGGCGATAACAAATCCGAAATTTTATTGGTTTTATCAGGCACACCGTTCACAATGTTGTATCCTGGAGCAAACTGTGTACGGAAATTTAAAAGTGCGCTGTAAAACCAATGCTGGGAAGCCTGATGACCGTACTTCGAAGCGAAGTCGATCTTATCATCGGTTTTCAGAACAACACCATTCTGACCTTGTCTTAACAAACCATAAGCAAGATCGAGTGTGTTATCCCATTGACCCTTTCCTTTTTTGTAATTGGCGAATAGGTTAACAAGTCCGGTTGCAGATACAGAACTCTGTCCCCCTGCAGCCCAGTTTTCGAGATGAACCTGGCTTAGATTCAATCCAAAAGTTCCACCTTTTGTCCAATTGGTGTCTGCCGACGCCACATCTGCCGGTTTCGGCATCAAGGGCGCAGGATTTTCATTGATGGTAAGCGTTGAGCCATCTTGTCCATACATAGCTACACTTGCTGTCAAAGCAGAGCAAACTATAGCTGTTTTCAAATAAACTATCATATTCAAGGTTAATTGGTTCAATTTTGAATCATGTGAATATCCATCTGAGGATATGGTATTGCTACACCTGCTTTATCGAGGGCAAGTTTACTACTTTCTAAGACACCGAAGTACACGTCCCAATAGTTAACAGGATCGCACCATGGACGCACGGCCAGAATCACACCACTATCAGCCAGCTCACTTACACTAACTTGCGGTTCTGGCTCGGCTAAAACGCCAGGAAACTGACTCATGGCTTGAACGATAGCATTGCGAGCCACCTGTATATCTGCTTTATAACTTATCCCAACAGTTAAGTCTACACGAATCTTTCCCTCCGTGGTATAATTGATCAGATGGTTGTTCATAATCGCTCCGTTCGGCATTATCGCTGTTTTGTTTTCCGGAGTTAGTAAAATGGTATTGAAAATCTGAATTTCTTTAACCTTCCCGAATACCCCTTGAGAATCAATTAAATCACCCACTTTATAAGGCTTAAACACCATTAGCAACACACCCCCGGCAAAATTTGCAAGTGTTCCTTGAAGCGCCAATCCGATGGCTAGGCCCGCAGCACCTAGAACAGCAACAAACGATGTGGTTTTCACCCCTATCATGTCTGCAACTGCGATGAAAAGAATAATTTTCAGCACCCATCTGGCCAAATTGACTGAAAAAAGCTGAAGTGCTTTATCCCAATTCAACTTTTGGGCTGCATTGCGCAGCATTCGTTCCACCAATTTAATGATACGTAAACCTACCAACAGTACAATAAGAGCCAATAGCACGGTAGGGGCGTATTCGAGAAGCATTACTATCCCCTCTTCATACAGTTTCTGCAAATCGATTTGATCCATCATGGTTACTTTTCTTGCGTTGGTGGTTCTGATAAGATCACCACAGATTCTTCAATCAGCGTTTTAGACGGCAAAACTATTCGTCCGTCACTTGTTTTGAGAGTAACTGAAATACTATCAATAGCTTCTATTTCGCCTTCAAATCCAATTACGCGAATAACTTGCCCTTCCTTGAACTTTCCCTTGCTATAGAAGGAGCTCAACATATTGGTAACCAAATGCCTAGAAGCAAACCCGTAAGAAAGAGCAAATGCCAGCAGTATACTTGCCAAAATGATGGTAAGGTTAGACGTGATGATATCTGTGTTAATACCTGCCTGATTCAATGCGGTAATGGCAATGAAAATAAAAAGCAGATAGTACACGATATTGGCGATGGCCTTGGCTCCGGAAACTCCAATGGAGTCAGCAGCAGTGTAAACCATATTTTTGATCAGATCAGCAATATAAACACCGATCACAAAAATAATCAACGCTATACCGAGAGTAGGCAAATAGGCCATGAATGATGAAATCCCATCGGTAAGCATTTGCCATCCAAGAACATTAGCCGCACTGGTAATAAACAGGAGCATCAGCAGCCAGTAGAAAACCTTCGAAAGAACGAAAGAAGCGCTCAACCCCGGTTTGATTTTGTTCAACATCTTATCCAGTTGCACTTTTTCCACAAGCGTATCGAACTTAATTCCGTTCAGTGTCTTGAGAACAAATCTGGCGGCGATTTTAGAGATGATCCAGCCAACAAACAACACCACAATTGCGCTGATAACAACGGGTATGTAATTGGCTATACCTTCTCCGAAGGAGATGAAAGAGTTTTGGAGAGCGGCTACAATTCTGTCGAATGTATCATTCATTGGTATGGTTATTTAGAGTCATCAGACTGTTGTTGGTTATCACTTTTCTTTTTGTCGGAACGAGAGAATTTCTCAAGAATCACGGAGGAATAATCGCCAACGAAAAGTTGCACAAAACGAAGTATGAGGACAGCCATTTTCACGCTACCCATCACATCCTTGCGCATGTTCTCAGGAACTTGTTCCCGCGGTTCGATTATTTTAAATGGATTCTCACTCATCCTGGTACGTTTGACGGTACATTTCCATGGCCTTTGCTCGTGCCCGAGCGATCCTCATTTTCACAGCACTTTCAGACAGCTCCATTGTTTCTTCAATGTCGCGAATAGACATATCATCTTGGTATTTCATCAAGAGGATCGCCTTGTCACCTGGCGCTAAAAGATCAAGCACGTGCAATAGTCGCTCAGATCTGAGCCGCAATAATTCCTTCTCGTTTATGTCATCCTGATCATCGGTAATGTTTACTAGTTGTTCGTCGTCTTCATACTTCACCTTGCTGTTTTTCCGCACATAATCGATGCAGAAGTTATACGTCAGCGAGTATAGCCAAGTAGAAAAGCGCGATTTATGGTTGAATCTCGATAAGTTCAAAAAAGTCTTTAAGAAAATGTCATGCGTTAAATCTTGTGCGAGCGACAGCTCTTTGACAAAACTGATGCATTTATGATAGACCTTCTCCGAATACCGATCGTACAACAACCCGAAGTCATCGTGTTGCTTACGCTCTACGATGCTCCGAACGATTTCCTCGTCGCTTAACTCTCTTTGCTTGTTCTTAAACAAGGTGGACTCGTGTGGTTAGGGTTGTCTTGAGACGAACCAGTATTCATTTGGTCACACGAATATGCCAATTTTCATGTTAACTCCACGAATAAACTTTTTTACCCCATCTTTTTTTATCTCTCGATAGCCATTCTCCTCTCTATAGGTCCAAAGCACAAATTTTCACGAAGTGACTCTTTTTATTTGGTTCAGGATTAGCATCTTTGTGCAACAACATGAAATTCAAAGAAAGCCCATACATCGGCCACGTAGATCTCGTGCTCAAAACCGCAGATAATAAAAGTTTTGTGACTGAGCCTGTCAAAAAGTTAACCCTAACTTTGGCAGGAATCCCTGGTGATCGTCATGCAGGTTTCCACAAATCCGCAGGAGTGCGTGAAACAGAACTCTTCAAGAAAGGCATGCCCATCGCTAACCACCGTCAGTGGTCTGCTGTAAGCGTTGAAGAGCTAGCGAGTATCGCTAAAAAAATGAAAGTTAAAGAGGTTGAACCTTCCTATCTGGGTGCAAATCTCTTGATTTCAGGAATTCCAAGCTTCACCCAATTGCCTCCGTTGACCCGCCTCAGAATAGGAGAAGGCCACACAGAAGTAACGCTAGTTGTGTACGAAGAAAACCATCCTTGCAAGCATCCAGGCGAAGCTCTAAAACAAGCAGGTTTGACACCTCAAGGGGAAGGTTTTGTTAAAGCGGCTTATGGAAGCAGGGGCTTGGTAGGATGGGTAGAAAATGGTGGAAAAATCCAACAGGGTGATGCAGTGAAAATCTTCATCCCTGAGCAGTGGCCAGATTCTATGTTAAAACCTTGGTTCCCATGAATAACCGCGCTTATCCAATAAAAATAATCATTGCCTGGGGAGAGGCGATGGATGGCAACACTGAAATCCGTGACTGGTTGATACAAAACGGGTACCCTGAATTGGGATTGTTTTCATTCGCCCTGCGGAACAATGACGATGCACGGAAATGGTTGGTGGACAATAAATACCCAGAATTACTTGCACTAATCAACGGATCAGAAGGAAATCCCGGTGCCCTTCAATGGCTCGAAAAAAACGGGTATCCTGTTCTGCATAAGATGGCACTTGCAGCAGATAATGATGATGATGCCATGCAGATTTTAGCGACCATGCCTGAAAAAGAGTGGTTCATTATCGCATCTAAAATGCGCAGAATAAAAAACGAAATTGAGGCGAAAAACAATGACGTTCATCGAATCTCACAGAACTAACTCCCTTTTCGATAGATCAGCGTACTAAACTTGTTGGGATCAAAAATCTCATTGGCAATCTCTAACAATTCAGAAGAGTTAAGTTTTTCTATGCTCCGATATACCTCTTCGAGCGAATCGACCTTATCAAACAACAAATAGCTCTTTCCGAGTGCCAGCATGGTTCCTGACCCACTCTCCTGACTCAGTGCGATTTGACCAATCAGCTGTTGCTTCGCCATATGTAACTGCGCTACTCCAAGCGCTTTGTCGCGCAATTTCTGTAACTCCTTAAAAACCAGCTTTTCCGCCTTCGCGAACGATTTTTCGTCGGTTCCAAGGTAGATTTGAAACAAACCCGTATCTGAATATGGTTGATATGCCGATTCTATATTGTAGGCAATTCCGAACTTTTCGCGAATCTGAAGGTTGAGCATACTATTCATAGCCGGTCCTCCCAAAAGATTGTTGAGCAGCACTAAACCTGTTTTCTTGTCGTCTGCAGCACTGTACGCTTCTGTTCCAATCAAATAGTGCAATTGGAAAGTTTCTTTGTCGATTACAGCATGAGTAGGCGTGTAACCAGTAAACGGTTTGCGAACATCATTGCTTTTCTCAGACTGAAAATGCCCGAGATACTTCTCACATACACGCTTTATTTTTTCCAAACTGGACGGTCCTACTGAACTAAAAACCATCTGATCGGTTCGGTACCTTCTACCTGTAAGTTCAAAAATATCATCCCGTGAAAGCGCCTTAACACTATCTATTGTACCCAAAATATTCCTGCCAATGGGATGACCGCTGTAGACCTGCTCCTCAAATTCGTCGAAAATCATTTCTCCAGGAGAATCCAAATAGGAATTGATCTCATCAATAATAACGTCTTTTTCTTTGTTAATCTCCTTTTCGGGAAAGGTTGAATTGAAGCAGATATCACTTATGAGCTCCACCGCTCGATCCAAATGGTGATCCATAAAAGAGGCGTACACCCAAGTCTCTTCTTTGGTGGTGTATGCGTTAATTTCTGCACCCACACTATCAAGGCGCGATAAAATGTGGTATGTCTTACGTTTGGTGGTACCTTTAAATATGCTGTGCTCAATAAAGTGAGCTAGTCCTTGCTGGTGCTCAAGTTCATCCCGTGAACCAGCATTGATGATCAATCCGCAATGACTCACATTCCCCCCTGTTCGGCGATGTATGACTCGAATTCCATTCGAAAGTTGAAAGGTACTGAAATCCATAAGGTGCAAAGATAACTCAGGAGAGGCTAGGTTTTAGATTCCACTGTCCCGAATTATTTTCAACCGAATTTGTGGCTTATACGATGAAAAAATAAACACAATGTTAAATCAATACACTTTTTTATTACTTTTAGCAAACATTAAACTCTCTCCAAAATTAACAACACATATATTTCTTCATTTCCCTAACGGGTTAGATGACATTGTTGTCCATTTGGAATTATGCATTACACTGAAAAGCTTGAATACACTTGCCTCTTGCTTACTTGCCTATTGATTACTATGAGCTTGTATTTGCTTGCACTCAACACAAAGCAACGGCAGAAAAAGCATCTTTATAACCTCATCAAATCGAGGTATTTGGATCAAACCAGTTTGATTCAACAGCTCAACCCTCACTTTCTATTCAATGCCATTGTACAAATACAATACAACGCGGTTTTAGGACACAAGGAGCAAACAATGCAATCTTTGACGGCGCTAAGCAGATATATGCGCAAAACCTTGAACCATGCACAGCTCGAGTTTGTAACCATAGCAGAAGAAATTGAACACATATCAGCCTATTTTGAGCTTGAAAAATATCGATATCCTGATTCAATTCAATTTCAAGTTTCCATTGACCCTAATGCTGAGATTCTCAGAGAGAAAATTCCAGCACTCTTATTTCAGCCATTTCTTGAAGAACGGATCAACTATGGCCGGAGAAAAGAAGGCAAATTAGACCTGCAATTTTCAGGATTCCAAAAAGGCGACTTCATTTACTTGCATATTGATGACAATATCAAGCAAGTAAGGCACCAAGCAATGAAAGACAACCCCAATTCGGCGATGAAAAACGCCCGTGAGAGGATCAAAGTCTATAACAAACTTGGAGGTGATATAAAACTAAGCACAACGCAACTTGCTGGTAAAGAAGGGTCATTTAACCGACTTGAATTTGTTTTTTGCACGAAGCAGAATCATCAATTGGCCAAGCAATCCCCAACAACCTTTAATTCAAATATCTTATGATTACAACCGTAGTAGTTGACGACGATGAAGCTGCCATTCACACGCTGCTGCACTTCCTTCAGAATGAATCGCACCGAGTTGATATTGTTAGAACTTTCACCTCCGCAAAAGAGGCGATTCGGTATCTAAAATCCAACCGGGTAGACCTGGTATTCCTTGATATCCATTTACAAGAAATGACCGGATTTGATCTGCTAGATGCACTAACTACAACGAAGCCGTTGGTCATAATAACCTCAGGATACCATGAGTATGGAATTCAGGCCATAAAAAACACCGCTATTGATTATTTAACGAAACCACTTGATCAAGATTCTGTGCATTTGGCGTTAAACCAAGTTGAAAAGAGGTTGGCTGAATTGAGGACGTTGAAGACAGCATCTTTCCTCAGCAATCAAGCGATGGAAAAACCTGATTCGCTCAACCGAATCGCCATACACACTCTTGCTGAGCACACCTTTGTGCGCCTATCAGATATCATACGTATCGAATCAGACTACAACTCTACGCAGTTCGTCTTGAAAAACGGCTCTGTCATTCTCTCAAGCAGATGCCTCAAAAACTATGAGAGCATTCTGCCCGAAAACGTTTTCTTGAGAGTCCACCAATCTCATTTGGTGAACATTTATTTTATCTCTGGATTTGATCCTGAAGACGGTGGCAGTTTAATATTGGACAATGGCGATAGGGTCTACATTGCCCGAAGAAGAAAAGAGGAAATCCTCGGCATACTGAGCACCCTTTACCCCGGCGTTGAGCGCATGAAAAAAATGAGTGCCCGAAAGCACTCATTCACCAGATAACCAGAATACGAAGGAACAGGTGTTACCCTGAATCTGTATAAAAGTCAGTATGTTCATGTTCAAATCATACACTCAATGAGCAATTGAACAAAATGACTGATTCATTGACGGTTTGTACTAAAGAACTGCAAGCGCCAGTAAAACAACAAGGCCCGCGGCCAACATGATGATGAATGTATAGGGAAAGATGTCGCGCGCTTTTAACTTGGTAATTCCAAGTAAAGGCAAAGCCCAGAAAGGTTGTAACATATTCGTTATTTGATCTCCGTAGGCAAAGGCGAGCAAACATTTTGAAAGAGGCAATTGAAGCTCAGAAGCGCCTTGAAGAACTACTGGCCCCTGAACCGCCCACTGCCCTCCTCCAGAGGGAATAAACACATTCACCAGTGCCGAGGATATGAATGTAAAGATGGGAAAAGTAGTGGGAGAGCTTATTTCAACCAGTCCTTTCGCAATGGCTGAAAGCATTCCTGAATCAGTCATGATGCCCATAATGCCGAAATAAAGAGGAAACTGCAACAAAATGCCTGTTGTGCCACCAATGGCCTCTTCGGCTGAAGATAAAACACTGTTGATGGATTTATTGACTAGTAAAACAACCCCAAATAGCACCCCATTGATAAAATTAGGTGTAATCCAATCGAGCTTGGAAAGGTCGCGGTCTGCGATGGAAGCCCCAAAACTAAATATCACCAAGACTCCAGCTAGAACATTCATGATAGAGCGTGAATCAACCGGATGAGGCCTCTCCGTTGATGATTGGTCATTATCTTTTTCAGTTACCAAAAAGGCAGACGGCACTCCCTCCTCGGGTTTCCATTTTGCAAGAGCGAAAAGTACAAGCAAGACACCCAAGAAAATTCCGGTGCACACCAATACATTCATAGAGGAGAAAACTGTTTCATTGAACCCGATTGATTCAGGCATGTTTGCATGTGGATACAATGCGCTTAGATGTCCATTCTCTGCTGCCTTGATCAATGCTGATCCGCTAAGGCCTCCATGCCAGATAACCATCCCGGTATAACCTGCGGCGCCTAGCAATGGGTAGTTCATGGTTGCATGCCAAGAGGCCGCTACTTCTGCCACTTTTCTTGCCAGAATGGCGCCTGCAATCAATCCGAAGCCCCAATTCAACCAGCCTAAAACCATGGTCACAGCTGCTACACCAACTACAGCACGCACTGTATTCCCAGCAATTGCATTGGCGACTCGGGTTAAAAACCGGTTTACAGGGGGTGCAATAGCCAACATATGACCAAGCACCAACATGAGCATGGCTTGAAAACCGAACATTAGAAGATCTGCCCTGAATACACCTTTTACCCATCCATTGGCAAGGACAGCAACATGTTCATTGACGCTCCCTTGATATGAAATAAAAAACGAAAGCACTACCGCCAACAGAGTTAGCAGAAGTGCTATACTAAACGGTGACGGTAAGAATCTTCTAAATCCGTCGGCCAATAAGGAAAGCATCTGACGAATTAAAACGGAAGGTCGTCTGAATCGTCTCCCGCGAAATCTGCATCACCTCCAGTAGGCATTGGCGGCGGCGGCGGCGGTGTTGAGCCATAGCTTGGTGCAGCAGGTGCCTGAGTTGCACCTGGTGCTTCAAGTTTCCACGCAACGAGGTTCACGAAGTACTTGCCTTGCCATTCACTGCCACGAAGATCAAAGCGAGCAACCACTTGATCTCCTTCTTTGAAGGATTTCAGCTGTTCCGTTTTTTCTTTTACCAGTTCCAACTTGATATCCTGAGGATATTGTTCTTCAGTGGTAACAACAAATTCTTGCTTGAAGAATCCTGAGTCAAAACGCTGTTGTTCCATAATGCGTTTGATTCTTCCTTTCAGTTCGTATGACATATTCAGTATTTATCCATTATTAAAAGACAGTAGCGTTTTCCACGCTTCTTCTACCATTCCCTTATCGAGTAAGCTTGCCGCAAGCGTGTGCAGTTCTTGTTCAAGTTGCGACGCGTTTTCTTGATGATCGAGAAAGACCTCCGCCAACTCAGTCAGTTTGTATTCATTTACATCGGTTTCATCTGGTAAGCTTTCAACATTTCCAAGTTGTCCCAGATGATTACCTGTGAGCACTTTGCTAAATCGAATATCGACTGGGATTGCATCTACTCCGATTCCCATTCGGGCGATAGGTTTCGCGACTTCGAACATTGATGAACTGTTTGATCTTACATAATAATCGCCGCCACATCGCCCAACGAGGTCGATTTTCACCGGATCGATGCGTCCATCCTCGGTCAGCACGGAGTCATCTATGTGCATGCGCAGAATTTCACATATCACCAAGTTCCCCGCACCTCCGCCATCCCCTAGCGGGACCACCTGATTCACTTTACATTCAAGTTGAACAGGGCTTTCTGCCACCCGAAAGGGCTGAACCATTTCTGAAGCTATGGGAGTAAGGCCTGCTTTCTCGAATTCAGACATTCCCGCGGGATAGTCAGTACTTGCGAGAGAACATTGCTGCACCAGATTGTAGTTGACAATATTGATAACTACTTCTGGGTGTTTGAGCACGTTTTCGTAGGTATGTTTTGTGGTATTGTCTTTACCACGCCGAGCGGGAGAAAAAATTGCGATGGGAGGATTCGCCGAAAAAATATTGAAGAAGCTAAACGGCGCTAGGTTTGGCCTTCCTTCTTCGTCGATAGTACTGGCAAATGCAATCGGTCGTGGAGCTACCGCGCTCAAGAGCAGGCTATGAAGTTTACCTACTGATACTTCTTTTGGATCAATGGTCATCATCTTTTATTCATTACCGGTTGCATCCCCGTTCCATGATTCAGCCTCTACTACACGAGCAGCTGATAGTACTTTGTTCCGCATATCATTCTTGAACACTTGAATGCGTTGTAGCAAATCTTTATCTCCAGCGGCAACTATTTGCGCAGCTAGGATTCCACCGTTTCGCGCGCCATCCAGAGCAACCGTTGCTACAGGAACGCCTGCCGGCATTTGAAGAATTGAAAGCACACTATCCCATCCGTCAATGGAATTGCTTGATTTAACAGGAACACCGATTACCGGAAGGGGCGTGACCGCAGCCGTCATACCTGGCAGATGCGCAGCACCGCCGGCACCTGCTACTATGACCTTTAATCCGCGTTCAGCCGCTTTCTGCGCATATTCCATCATTCTCTCTGGAGTGCGATGTGCTGAAACAACAGTCATCTCAAACGGAACATTTAATTCCTTCAAGACCTCTCCTGCTTCTTTCATCACCCGGAGGTCAGACTGACTCCCCATAATAATTCCAACAAGTGGTGTATTCATACTGTCAAAGCAATAATCCGGCAATTCCGGCGGTAAAAAGGCTAGCGATTGTTCCTCCAAGGAGGGCTCGCATTCCCAATTGAGACAAGAGACCTTTGCGTTCAGGCACCAATGATCCTATGCCTCCTATTTGAATCCCTATGGAGGCAAAGTTAGCAAATCCACAGAGGATGTACGTCGCTATGATAACTGACTTTTGCTCTTTAAACATCCCGGTTTCCTTTAAGTCGCCAAGTGTAACATAAGCATAGAACTCATTGAGAATTGTTTTTTCCCCGAGCAGCTGTCCAACGAGTATGGCATCATCACTACTAACGCCGAGTAACCAAGCCACGGGAGCTCCTAGGTAACCTAAAATCATTTGAAAAGAAAACGTGTCATAAGCAGTATTCGACGCCAACCAAGCGTTGAGGCCTGTCACCCCACCTACCTTCTCGAGAATATAGTTGCCGAAATAAATCAAGCCTGTAAAAACCAAGAGCATTGCACCGACATTCACCGCAAGTTTTAATCCATCGCTTGTTCCGTTTGCCAGTGCTTCTAGTACGTTGCTCCCCATGCGATCCTTAGAAATTTCCATTCGGTTGTCGAAATGATCCGATTCTGGCACAAGGATTTTCGCAGCGGCGATTGCAGCCGGAGCTGACATTATAGACGCGGTAAGCAGGTGTTTGGCGAATAAGACTTTTTGAACGGGGTCATCGCCACCAAGGAAATTGATGTACGACGCAAGCACACCTCCGGCAATAGTGGCCATTCCTCCCGTCATAAGGCACATCATTTCCGATTTCGTCATTCCATTCAAGAACGGCCGAATCAGGAGTGGAGCCTCTGTTTGACCTAAAAAAACGTTTCCGGCAGCAGCAAGGCTTTCAGCACCTGAGAGTTTAAGCGTTCGTTTCATCAGCCAAGCAAAGGCATAGACGATCATCTGAAGGATTCCGAGGTAATACATCAGAGCTGATAAGGCACTGAAGAAAACGATAGTCGGGAGCACCCGAAATGCGAAGTTGAGCAAGGCATTATCAACTTTTCCATCAATGAAACTACCGAAGAGAAAATCGCTACCGAAATCTGTAAACCCAATCACCTTTACGAAGCCTTTCGACAACCAGTCAAAGGCTGTGTCAACATAAGGCACCTTTAGAATCAACACCGCAAGGATGAGTTGGAGCACAAATGCTCCTCCAATGGTTCTCCAGTTAATAGCTTTTCTGTTGGTACTGAATAGATAAGCTATACCGATTAATAATACAATCCCTAGTAATGCACGCATGACGGTTCGTTCTCCATTAAGGGTGGCAAAATAGGAAATCGACGTTAAATAGTGTGATAAAATCAGACGAAAGAGGGAAGATATACTGACAACTTACGCACAGCGCTTAGCCGTTCTTCCTGCGTTGAATTTCGTCGCGAAGCATAGAAGCGCGCTCATAATCCTCGCGGTCGATGGCCTGTTCTAGTTCTTGCTCTAGTTCATCGATGGACATTTCGGATGCATTGGTATCCGTTGGAGTTTCTTCAGCGCTTTCTTCGAGCTGCTCTTCGTCGATTTCTTCCGCATTTACACCTGCAGCATCGAGAATAAAGTCACTGCAATAGATAGGGCAATTGAAGCGAACAGCGATCGCTACGGCATCGGAGGTGCGCGAATCTATTTCTGCCTTTTTCCCATCCAAATTGGTGATGATTTTGGCGAAAAATATCCCTTCAAGTAGATTGTAAATGAGGATTTCCTCTACTCTAATCCCATACGAGTGCGCGAAGGTTTTGAAAAGATCGTGGGTAAGAGGTCTACTTGGAGTCATTTTCTCCAATTCAATGGCAATGGCTTGCGCTTCATGTCCACCGATCACGATAGGCAATTTACGTTTGCCTTTCACCTCACTAAGCACCAAAGCGTACGCTCCACTAGTAGAGCCACTTGGCGCGATGTCTGAAATTTCCAGTTCAATCTTTTCCATAGAAACAAGCGGGAAGCACGAATGCTTCCCGCCGGGCAAAAATAAGAATTATTTACTGACTTTGGAGAACCAAAACCTCGAAGGAGAAGATTGCCTGATCAATGCGATTTAAAAGCCTTTGCGGCATCGATGATTTTTGGCAATACCTCAAAAGCATCACCTACAATTCCGTAGTCAGCTGCTTTGAAGAAAGGTGCTTCAGGATCTTTATTAATAACCACGATTACCTTTGAACCATTCACCCCAGCAAGGTGCTGAATAGCGCCACTAATACCGATTGCAATGTACAACGTTGGACGAATGGCGATGCCTGTTTGCCCCACGTGTTCATGGTGAGGTCTCCATCCTATATCGGCTACCGGACGTGAACAAGCCGTAGCAGCACCAAGTACTTGCGCTAGCTCCTCCACTGGAGACCAATGTTCAGGGCCTTTCATTCCTCTACCTGCCGAAACAACTAGATCTGCTTCAGGCAATGGAATAGCTCCGTCGGTTGCGGTTGGTTTAAAGCTGCGAACCTTAACAGACGAGGCCCCCAAATCTGGACTGAATGAAACTACTTCTGCAACGCCATCGCCTTTTGACAGACCAAAGGAATTCGGAACAATGCTAATCACCTTTTTCTCGGTAGATATCTTCACATCGGCCATGGCTTTTCCAGAAAAAACAGATTTTCTGACAACAAAACCATTGGTGGCATCAGGAAGCGCAATAGCACCGGCTACAATGCCCGCGTTTAGCTTGATGGCTGCACGAGGAGCCACCGATTTTCCTGCGTTGTCGTGCGAAAAAACAACCACATTCGCCGATACTTGATGGGCAGCGGCAGCTACCATCGCTGCAATTTGCGCATCATCAAGTTGGTTGTTGTTGACATGAAGGATGCGCGCAGCGCCGCATGCTCCAACCCCACCATCACCATTGAGAACACCATTGCAAACAGCAATGACCTCACCTCCATTCATTTTCGCAGCATAAGACACTGCTTCGAGAGAAGACTTTGTAGCCTTCCCGTCATGAAGTTCTGTATATACGAGTACTGACATGTTGTTCTTGATTTAGGTTAGATTACTTTGGCGTCTTCGTGAAGCAAGCGAATCAAATCTCCTGCGTTTGCTGGGTCAATGTATTTGCAAGCACCCTTTGCTGGAGGCATCGCATACGAAACGATCTCAGTTGAAGCCTGCACTGCGGTAGGCTGAATCACTTCCAATGGTTTTGTTCGTGCCGCCATGATGCCGCGCATGTTCGGAATACGTTGTTCAGCCAGACCTTTGGCTGCGCTCAATACAAAAGCACCAGAAACTTCTACTACTTCTGTACCTCCCTGAACTTCACGCTCAACAACTGCAACACCACCCTCCATATTCAACGATGTGGCGAGTGAAATGTATGGCAATCCGAGCATCTCAGCAACCATTCCTCCTACGAGAGAACTGTTGTAGTTGATGGTCTCTTTACCGCACAAAATGAGATCGAATCCTTTTCCTTTCGCATAAGCGGCGATTTGGCTAGCGACTACAAATGAGTCACCGGCCTCTACATCGATGCGAACAGCGTCATCTGCTCCGATGGCTAATGCTTTGCGAATGATAGGCTCATTGTCTGCCCCTCCTACCGTGATGGTTGTTACCTGACCACCTAACGTTTCCTTTAGTTCAATTCCCCGCACAAGTGCATACCACTCGTCATAAGGGTTAACGATGAACTGAACACCATTTTCATCGAATTTGGTGTTATTATCAGTGAAGGCGATTTTCGACGTTGTGTCTGGAGCCTTGCTGATGCATACCAATATCTTCATAGAATTTATGTTTATTCCTGCGATGCAAACTTATACAATTATTGCCTGCATAAGGTTCGCTCGCAAGTTAATCCATATTTAGTATGCGCGCATATCTTTTTTTTGGTTTTTTTCCGCATTGCACCGATGAATGTTATTAATGCTTAATTTTGCGCACTTAGAAAAGCTGAAAGATGAGAGAAATTCAATTCAGAGAAGCAGTCGCAGAGGCGATGAGCGAAGAAATGCGCCGTGATGAGCGCGTTTTCCTACTTGGAGAGGAAGTAGCAGAGTACAACGGAGCTTACAAAGCCAGTAAAGGCATGCTCGATGAATTCGGCCCTCGCCGGGTGATCGATACTCCGATTGCTGAATTGGGATTCACTGGAATTGCTGTGGGAGCAGCGATGAATGGTCTACGACCGATTGTTGAGTTCATGACCTGGAACTTTGCAATTCTTGCAGCAGACCAAATCATTAACTGCGGTGCCAAGATTCTTCAGATGTCTGGCGGTCAATTCAACATTCCGATCGTATTTCGCGGCCCGAATGGACAAGCCGGACAGCTTGCTGCTACACACTCGCAAAGTTTTGAGGCGATGTATTCGCACATACCGGGCTTGAAAGTGATCACACCTTCGAATCCGTACGATATGAAAGGACTTTTGAAGTCAGCCATTCGCGACAATGACCCGGTTCTCATCATGGAAAGTGAGAAAATGTACGGGGACAAAGGATTGGTTCCAGACGGAGAGTTTTTGATTCCAATTGGTGTTGCCGACGTCAAAAGAGAAGGTACAGATGTTACGATAGTTAGCTTCGGTAAAATCATGAAGGTAGCTTTAGAGGCCGCTGAAATACTAGCGACCGAAGGCATTCAGGCAGAGGTAATTGACTTACGGACCATCCGTCCACTCGATATTGATACGATTGTAAAATCCGTGAAGAAGACCAATCGACTGATCATTCTGGAAGAAAGTTTCCCTGTTAGCTCCGTATCTACAGAGGTAGCTTATCGCGTTCAACGACATGCATTTGATTATTTGGATGCGCCTATTCGTCGTTTGACACAAAAAGACACTCCATTCGCTTTCGCGCCTACATTGATCGATGCGGCATTACCGAATGCCGGTGATGTTGTTCGCACGGCGAAAGAATTGCTATATGTAGAGAAATAATCGCGCTTTTTCAGGCTTAATCACAGAACAGTTTTGGCTATCTGACTGAAAGCCCTATTTTTGCGCGCGCTAGATTGAAGACCTTATTTATTAAAACCAAAATAACAACATGGAGAACATCATTATTTACCTCGTCCCTGCCATAGCGGTATTCGGACTTCTGGTGATGATCGTGAAATCACAGTGGGTAAACAAACAACCCGCAGGAGATGCTAAAATGCAAACCATCGCTAATTATATTCGCGAAGGTGCAATGGCCTTCTTAAAGGCCGAATACCGCATTCTCGCGGTTTTTGTCGTAATCGCCGGTATTTTACTTGGCGTTGTTTCACAAATGGTAGACACTACTCACTGGTTCATCGTAGTAGCATTCGTAATTGGCGCTTTTTTCAGTGCTGCCGCCGGAAACATCGGAATGCGCATTGCCACTGCTGCCAATGTTAGAACAACGGATGCTGCGAGAACAAGTTTACCTCAAGCCCTTAAAGTATCCTTCACAGGTGGAATGGTCATGGGATTGGGCGTTGCCGGATTGGCAGTGTTCGGATTGAGCATCCTTTTCATTGTGTTGTTCAAGTGGTTCATGGGCGGAACATGGACAAATACTTCTGACATGACCATGGTGCTTGAAGCACTTGCAGGTTTCTCACTTGGTGCAGAGTCTATCGCTTTGTTTGCTCGCGTTGGAGGTGGAATTTACACCAAAGCCGCTGACGTAGGCGCTGACCTCGTAGGTAAAGTTGAAGCGGGAATTCCGGAAGATGACCCACGCAACCCTGCAACCATTGCAGATAACGTAGGAGACAATGTGGGAGACGTTGCCGGAATGGGTGCCGATCTTTTCGGATCATACGTAGCAACTGTTTTGGCTGCAATGGTGCTTGGTAACTATGTGATTCGCGACATGGGTGGCGATATTACCGCCAACGGGTTTATGGGGATGGGACCAATCCTCCTACCTCTTGTAATTGCAGCAATGGGTATTATATTCTCCATCCTTGGAAGCATGGTCATTAAAGTGGCTGAAGGAGCACGTGAGAACCAAGTACAAGCAGCGTTGAATCGCGGTAACTGGGGATCCATTATCCTCACTGCCGTTGCTTCGTATTTTGTAATCAACTGGATGCTTCCTGAAACACTTACTATGAATTTCTTTGGTGAGGGTGATCTTCAAGTAGCGAGCATGAATGTGTTCTATGCTGTTCTTGTAGGTTTATTTGTAGGGGGTGCAATCTCTTATTTTACGGAGTACTACACAGGTCTTGGCAAAAAGCCCGTTTTGGCGATTGTACAGAAGTCTTCGACTGGTGCAGCAACCAACATTATTGCTGGTCTAGGAACAGGTATGATTTCGACCTTTGCTCCGATTTTGTTGTTCGCAGGTGCTATTTGGGGCGCTTATGAATTAGCTGGTTTTTATGGTGTTTCTATCGCTGCTTCAGCGATGATGGCTACTACAGCTATGCAGCTTGCCATTGACGCATTTGGACCAATCGCTGACAACGCTGGTGGAATCGCTGAAATGAGCGACCTACCTGATGAAGTTCGCGGTCGTACTGACGTTCTTGACTCAGTGGGTAACACCACTGCGGCAATTGGAAAAGGATTCGCGATTGCCTCTGCAGCGCTCACCGCGCTTGCCTTGTTTGCTGCATATGTGACTTTCACAGGCATTGATGGAATCAATATTTTCAAAGCAGATGTGCTTGCTGCTTTGTTTATTGGAGGTATGATTCCAGTAGTTTTCTCCGCGCTGGCGATGAATAGTGTTGGTAAAGCGGCAATGGACATGGTGAACGAAGTTCGACGTCAATTCCGTGAAATTCCAGGCATCATGGAAGGTACTGGGCAACCAGAATATGGAAAATGTGTAGATATCTCAACACGCGCTGCATTGCGTGAAATGATGCTTCCAGGAGCCATTACTATTATTTCTCCTATTATTATAGGTTTTGTAATGGGTCCAGAAGCTCTGGGAAGCTATATGGCCGGAGTGGCTGTATCTGGTGTGTTGTGGGCTATTTTCCAGAATAACGCTGGTGGTGCTTGGGACAACGCTAAGAAATCATTCGAGGCAGGTGTTGAGATCGATGGTAAGATGACCTACAAGGGTTCAGATGCACACAAAGCAGCTGTAACTGGCGATACTGTTGGAGATCCTTTCAAAGACACCTCAGGGCCATCGATGAATATTCTCATCAAGCTTACTTGCTTGGTAGGTCTTGTGATTGCACCTATTCTCGGAGAAATCTACGGAAACGGAGCTCATCATTCAGAAAAAGAGATTTCAGCACCTGCACCTACTACAGAGCAGGCTGAAGTGCTGAACTATCCTTCACACTAATCACTTCAATAATTACTTCCATGAAGAAGTTTATTTTCCCATTGTTCTCAGCAGTTCTACTGCTATCATCTTGTGGTTCTGAACCTGCTGCTGAGCAATTGGAGCCATGTGATTGCGTTGAAATCTATAAAGGCGAAGACGCAGACAAAAAAACGAGCTGCGATGAAGCTCGAAAAGTCACCGATTTCGATGATCAGTTTCGTCGTTGCATGGCCGCAGCCATCACAGGGAGAAACCCTGACGAAGTGAATATGGTTAAAGAAGACGTCATTGAACTAAAAGCTCCTGTAGATGGCAGCTATACCGTTGACGTTGCAGCTTCTACCATTCAGTGGAAAGGCTCAAAGATCATGGGGTCAAGCCACGTTGGTGGAATTTCAATCAAATCAGGAACGATTACTTTTGCTGAAGGTAAAATGTCTGCCTGTGAATTGGTGGCTGATATGACTTCTATTTCTAACCAGGATTTGCCTGCTGAAGAGGCCGCTAAATTGGTAGGTCACCTTAACAGCCCTGATTTCTTTGATACAGCAAAACACCCTGAAGCGAAGTTCAGCTTGAAAAATGTGAACTCTTTGGATCACAAAGCTGAGTTCACAGGTGATATGACCATTAAAGGCATTACTGCTGAGGTGATAGGCAATGCTGTAGTTGCAAGCACAGGAGAGAAAGGGTCAGTGATTTCCGGAACTATGGTTTTCGACAGAACCAATTTCGATGTTCGATTTGGCTCTTCTAAATTCTTTGATTTAGTAGGTGACAAGGTGATTAGCGATGAAGTAATCTTGACCTTCAAGCTCAAAGCAAATCGTCAATAAAAGTTTTAGCACAATAAAAAAGGGGCTTTTTCGTTAGAATAAGCCCCTTTTTTTATGCTGTTACATGTTCTTCAAAACAAGCCGTGAAGCTCGCCATCAATGGATTGAATGATTTTCCCTAGATCTTCAGAATCTTCGTGGAAACGGTTATTGTCGATATCAATGATCAACAATTTTCCTTTGTCATAGGTCGAAATCCACGCCTCGTAACGCTCATTGAGTCGTGTGAGGTAATCCAATCGAATGGCCTCTTCATAATCCCTTCCGCGTTTTTGAATATTCGCTACAATAGACGGAACACTTGCTCGGAGGTAGATTAACAGATCCGGCGGAGTAAGGAATTCATCCATGAGATTGAAAAGCTCAAAATAGTTCTCGAAATCACGCGTGGTCATGAGCCCCATGGCATGTAGGTTCGGAGCGAAAATATACGCATCCTCATAGATGGTTCTGTCTTGAATAATCTTAGCTCCTGATTTTCTTAATTCCATCAGCTGAGAAAATCGTGAATTCAAGAAAAAGACCTGCAGGTTAAAGGACCAGCGCTGCATGTCTTTGTAAAAGTCATTCAAGTATGGATTATCATCAACATTCTCAAAATGAGGTTGATATTTATAATGTTTCGCTAATAATGTCGTCAGGGTCGTCTTCCCCGAACCTATATTTCCGGCAACTGCTAAATGCATATTTGTTTAAGTTTCAAAGGGAACTAAGGTATTAAAAATGCCAATGAGAACAGCGAACAAAGGTCACCGAGTATCGATGCAAATCCTATTTTGTTCATAACTAAACCACTTATCACCTACATAGTCCATTTCACCGGATGAGTCGCTCAAATGATCCAATGCTCTCGAGCTATAATTGACCTCGAAAACACCATGAGAGGTTGTTAGGATGACCGCTTCTGCATGGGCTCTCATGGATCGCAGGTCTTGGACTGGAATTCGATGTACCAGGGTTCCGAAACGATCAAAAATCCAGATTCCGTAGTTAGCATCAGCCAGCCATAACTGCTCATGTCGCTCTGCTATTCCAATTAACTGAATATGCCTACCAGTGATGCCAGGAATAAATCCACTTGAAACAGATATGTTTAAACGTTCATCGAGTCGAAACAACTCCTGGTTGATTTCATCGTATATCCAAATGTCTTGATTTACCCCTGAAGCAACGCTCCCTGGTTGTCCTTGTAGAACATTCCACACGGAGATCACTCCCTGTTCACTCAACGTATTATCCAGGATTGCGATGGAGGCTGTTTCTTTATGGAATACAAGCGGTCTCAGTGGATTGCTCACATCCAACTCCGAAACACTTCCCAAATCCATTCGGCTGTAGACAAACATGGTATCTCCATTCAGCGCGTGTTTGATAACCGAATATTCATGAAGGGTATACACGTAACCCAGGTCATCCACAACAAAGGATGAGGCTGGGGTTGACCAACAAATCTGGGCAACGATTAGAATATGTGTCAGAAGAGGAATCATTCTCAGACCAGTTCACAAAATTGTTTCACCTCATCGATGATTTTTCGGTCGTTGGATAACCTTGGAACCTTGTGTTGGCCGCCCAATTTACCATTCATTTTCATCCAATGAAAGAACGTGCCCGGTGCAACAATAGTACCAAGGGGAGCTGACATATTGAGATCAAATGCTCTTTTGGCTGCGTAATCCGAGTTCACTTCGCAAAGGCGTAGATCTACAAGTCGCATAAAGGCATCAAAATCGGTTGGAGCTTTATCAAATTCAATGAGCCACTCATGCGCGCCTTTTCCGTTCAGGTTCATGAAAATGGGAGCAGCCGTGTATTCCGCTACCGAAGCACAACACTGTTCGCAAGCGAATTTGATGGCTTCTTCAGCGTTATCAATCATTAATTCTTCTCCAAAAGCGTTAATGAAGAGCTTGGTTCGACCCGCCACTTGAATTCGAAATGGATGCACTGAAGTAATCCGAACCGTGTCTCCTAACATATACCTCCACAAACCTGCATTGGAGCTGATAACCAGTGCGTACACTTCACCTATTTGAACATCGCTTAGCGAGAGAGAAATCGGGAATTCCTTGCCTACTTCAGTTAATGGAATGAACTCATAGTACATCCCATAGTCTAGCATTAACAACAGTTCATCTGAGAGCAAACTGTCTTGGATACCGAAAAAACCTTCGCTAGCATTGTAGGTTTCAAGGTAGTTGAGTTGAGGACCTTTTGAAAGCGCTTCGAATTGACTTTTGTATGGTTTGAAGCTTACACCTCCGTGCACAAACAGCTCGAAATTAGGCCACACTTCGTGAATCGATTGAACGCCCTTCAGTTCTAAAATTCGCTTTAACAATACGAGACTCCAAGAGGGCACCCCCGCTAGCATGGTTACATCTTCTTCCATGGTGGCTAGTGCCATGCGCTCTATTTTCTCTTCCCAATTATCGTGAAGGGCGATTTCTCTTGCTGGGGTTCGACGAAGCTCTACCCAAATGGGTAAATTTTGGATGATGATTGCGCTCAGGTCACCGGTATATGCATCCATT
>JBJOIB010000353.1:0-5184 GCA_046047375.1 Bacteroidota bacterium | reverse complement strand
TCAATAGAGACTTTAAAAAGCTCAATGCCGATACGATCTCTGTGGTGCCCGAATTCGAAAACATCATCGGTAAAACAAACATCGAATTCCGACTAGCGACGGTCGACCCACTCGGAAACTGCACGGATGGCATCGATCGAATCAACTCTAAAGAATGTAGATTCGGTGATTTCGCTTCGAAGCTGAATTTCTGGCAACCAAATCGCTACCTGAATATTTGGGTGGCAAAAGTAGCCGGGTCAGGTAACAGCGGTCCCGGACTAACACTGGCTTATGCTACCTTCCCTGGAACGCCTTATTTCCTCGATGGAATAATGGCGCGTTATGATGCACTCGGTCCCGGTGCTATCGATGAAAGAACGCTGACGCATGAAGTGGGGCATTATTTCGGACTCCATCACCCATGGGGAGACGGAGAAATTGGAACGCTCTGTGGCGATGACGGAATTTCGGATACTCCCATCACTAAAGGTACGTTCGGATGCAATACCAGTCAGGCGGATTGCGATCCCGAAATCGTTGAGAATGTTCAAAATTATATGGACTACAGCTCGTGCAAGGTGATGTTTACGTCTGAACAATCAGAGTATATGAGGGCCACCTTACTCGGTGATAGAAGCTTGCTGACTGACCCGGAAAACATCGCTCTCACAGGAGCCGATCTCACAGCTCAACCGCTATGTGTTGCCAATCCAGATTTTCACTCGGATGTGCATTTTACGTGCACCAATGTGCCCGTTGCTTTTTTCGATGCCTCATGGAATGCCGATGAATATACGGTGGAATGGACGTTCGAAGATGGAATTCCAACCACATCCACGGAGTTGAATCCAGTAGTGCAGTTTTCTGAACCCGGAACCAAATCAGTAACATTAACTGTTTCCAACGCTTCCGGATCAAAGTCGGTTACCCGAGATGCTATTCAAGTGTACACGGAATGGCCTGTTCTGCAACCTACGTATGTGGAAAGCTTTGAAACGGATATGGCCTTTGGATGGAAAACCTATAACGCTGAATACAATAATCAAGCTTGGGAAGTTCGTTCTAATGCCGGGTACACCGGCGATAGATCCATCGGCATGAAATACCACAAATCGCTGAATTCCAATGCAACGGTCTCAAGTGAAGACTACTGGTATTACGACCGCCTCGAAGGATTTGAAGACGCTATCGTTTCACCTCCATACGATTTCACCTTGGTCAGTGGTGCTCAAATGACGTTCCGCTACGCCGCTTCCACAGCTGCTACCTCCGAAAGCGATATCACTGATGAGCTCCGCTTTTTCGTTTCTACCGATTGCGGCGAAACATGGCTTCCAAGAGGTATGATCTCTGGTATGGATCTCATTACTGCTGGAAACTACCTTGGGGCTGATTATGTGCCTCAAAATCAGGGTGATTGGAGGCAAGAAGACATTAACCTTTCCTCTTTCTCCGGTGAGCCGCATGTTATGGTCATGTTCAGATACATTGCAGGCGATAAAGCGCATAACATCTACATTGATGATATTGCTATCAATGCATCTGTCGGTGTCGACGAAACTGAAAAAGGATCTGTTTCGGTCTTCCCAAATCCGGCATCGGAAGATGTTACCCTGTCTGTAACACCGAACTTCTCAAGATCCGCCGTTCAATTGTTCGATATCTCCGGACGATTGGTTTTGGAAATATCGATGAATGGTGCAAGTAACTTGGTGTTACCGGTCTCCCATTTAGCCCCTGGAGTGTACACAATAACGCTCTCAAACGGCACTGAAAGCACGCAGACGAAATTCTTGAAACAATAACAAAGTTCATCGCGAACACTGATTTATAGGTGAAAAGAAAAGGGGATGGCTTAGGTTGTCCTCTTTTTTGTTTAGCCAACTTTTGTATACCCCGCTGTCAGGTGCTGTCAACTGCCTATTTTTGCGCCATGATCCGAAGAGGACTTTTATTTCTGTTTGCTATCCTGAACTTCGCATCTCTGCATGCTCAGTTGAATGAGGAGGTATGGACAATCACCGGAAAGAAGTTCTTGGGTGAAGGATTCAGGAAATGGAAATTCGACATCGTTTTCGATGGACGAAGATCTTTTGCCAATGGAGAAACAGTGTCTATAGGCGGATTGCGCATGGGGCTTGAGTATAAGCGGGTCCATCGGTTTGGGGTAGGCATTTATCAATTTACAGAAGATATTGTAGTACCCATGTACACCACAACGGATACCGCTGTGAGTCCGGCGCGTTTTATTTTTGGATACGGATCTCTGTACTACGAACGCGTGCTTTATCTGCATCCCAAATGGGAGATTAGTGCCACCGGACATCTCGGTAGAGGCAACATAAACATCGATTTCTTCAATACAAAAGATGGATATTGGGAGCGCTTGGAAACGCGCGATGTGCGTCCTATTGAACTGAGCACCTCAGCATACCACCACTTGAGCTGGTGGCTGTCTGCCGGTCTAGGGGTAGGCTACCGCTGGATGTTTGATACGCCCCCCAATCTGCGTGGATTGTATAGCTCAACGGTGTATCTTGCTAAAGTGAAAATACGCGTCGGGAAAGCCATCCGACGAATAGGAAATGAGAAAGTAAAGTATGAATACTGATCACGCTCAACTTCGCATCGCTCAACTAACGGATGAACTGAACAAGCACAACCACGCGTACTATGTGCTGCATCAACCTGTTATTTCAGATTTCGAATTCGATGCTCTGCTGAAGGAGCTTCAAGACCTGGAATCACAATTTCCAGCGCATGCTTCTGAAAACTCTCCAACGAAAAGGGTAGGAGGCGATATAACGGATAAGTTTGAGAAGGTACGGCACCGTTTTCCCATGCTCTCGCTTTCCAATACCTATTCAGAAGAAGAAATTGTGGATTGGGAAAACCGCATAAAAAAGTCCATAAACGAAGATGTGGAGTACGTTCTCGAATTGAAGTACGATGGAGTGGCTATCAGCCTCAGTTATGAGAACGGACATTTGGTGAAGGCTGTTACACGCGGAGATGGTGAAGTTGGGGAGGATGTTACTGCCAATGTGAGAACCATTAAATCAGTTCCACTGAAACTACATGGTGAAGGATACCCGAGCTCTTTCGATATCCGTGGCGAAATCTACCTTCCCAAAGCAGAGTTCAACCGGCTGAACGAACAGCGCGCAATGGACGGAGAAGAGCTTTATGCTAACCCTCGGAATACCGCAGCAGGAACCCTCAAAAACCAAGATAGTAAACTGGTTGCCGAGCGAAACCTCGAATGCTTTCTCTATTTTATCTTCGCTGAAGAACTGCCTTTCAAAAACCATTTCGATAGCTTAACTCACGCCGCTGATTGGGGATTTCGCGTTCCATCCCCAAATCATCGATACATCGAAAGAACCAATTCGGTGCAGGGAATCATGGACTTTATCCATTTTTGGAACCAGGAAAGGCACAATCTTCCCTTTGAAATCGATGGAATAGTCATCAAGGTAAATAGGTATGACCAGCAGAAACAACTGGGCATGACCGCCAAATCACCCCGTTGGGCGACCTCCTTTAAATTCAAGGCGGAAAAGGTCTTGACCCAATTGGTCGATATCACTTACCAAGTAGGACGTACAGGTGCCATCACACCGGTGGCGAACCTAGAGCCAGTTTTCCTCGCCGGTACCACTGTGCGGAGAGCTTCTTTGCATAACGCTGACCAAATTGCTAAACTCGATATCCGCGTGGGCGACTTCGTGTATGTTGAAAAAGGCGGCGAAATCATACCAAAGGTAGTAGGAGTGGAGGTGTCTCGCCGATCCCAAGATAGCATCCCCCATACCTATATAACTCACTGCCCTGAATGCCATACTGAACTCATTCGTCGCGAAGGTGAAGCGCAGCATTACTGCCCCAATGAAAATGGTTGCGCTCCGCAGTTGAAGGGGCGAATTGAACACTTCATCGCGCGTAAGGCCATGAATATTGACGGTATGGGGCCTGAAACGGTTGACCAACTATGGGAAGCGGGCTTGATACACGATATCTCATCGCTCTATACCCTCCAAGCTGATCAGCTCCTGCCTCTCGAACGGATGGCCGAAAAAAGCGTAGAAAAACTCCTTGAAGGCATCCAGAACTCGAAGAACCAACCCTTTGAAAGGGTGCTTTTCGCCCTCGGAATTCGCCATGTCGGAGAAACAGTAGCTAAAAAGCTAGCCCGTTACTTCAAATCGCTCGATGCCCTGCGAGAGGCCGACAAAGAAAGCCTCTGCCAGGTGGAAGAAATAGGCGAAAAAATTGCCGATAGCATTCTGGCTTATTTCGATGATTCCAGAAATATCCGTGTCATTGAGCAGCTAAAATCAGCTGGCTTGCAGATGGAAGTGTCTGCGACACCAACGGAAGGAAGCACCAATTTACTCGAAGGAAAATCGTTCGTGGTCTCCGGCGTTTTTTCCGCTTACTCGCGGGATGAAGTGAAAGCACTCATCGAAAAACACGGAGGTAAAAATGTTGGCTCCATCTCCGCAAAAACAGATTATGTGCTAGCTGGTGAAAACATGGGCCCCGCTAAATTGAAAAAAGCGGAAAGTTTGGGTGTGCCTATTATCTCGGAAGAGGAGTTCGTTCAAATGATCCAGGCATAAGCGGAGGCGAGGCGAGTGAGTGCCTTCTTTCTGCTAAAACCCCTTTGAAATAGTAACACCACCGTAGTAATTGGTTGGAGGTGCCGGATTAAAATACCTTCCCCCGGCGGCATTGATGCTCAAGAAACCGGAATACTGGGCGTTAAACACATTTTGACTACCCAAAAACAACGAAAACCGCCACCCTTTGTGCAACCATCGTTGAACATTGACACCTACGCGTGCGTTCACTAAATGGTAGGCATTGGAATACCCTGTGTTTAAATCGTTCAACGGCGCTCGGTCGTTGTAAAAATGCTGTATTCCAATAAAGCCCCCAAACCGAAATAACACGTCCAGCGTGGTGGAAACGGTGGCTAAAGGAATTCCGGGCAACGACTTCTCATGTGTGTCCTCATCAGGGGTGTTGTAGTGGAAACGCTGAATAGCAAAGCTACCCCCGGCAATAAGTTCGGTCAAGATGCTTTCATCATTTGCATAAATCCGCCACCGCGCGGCTCCCTCCAAACCTTTTTGCAAAATACCATCACGGTTGGTGAAATAGGTGAACCCAGCAGTGTCTTGCTGCGCTACAATGGCT
>JBJOIB010000352.1:0-3433 GCA_046047375.1 Bacteroidota bacterium | reverse complement strand
TTCACGTTTGGAAATGTATCGTCGATTAACGATTTACGGGAAGGTATGCGATTGCCGGGGAAGGTAACAAACATAACCAAGTTTGGAGCCTTCGTAGATATTGGTGTTAAGCAGGATGGACTCGTACACGTAAGTCAATTAGCCGATCGGTTTGTCAGCGATCCTATGGAAGTGGTACACCTTGGTCAGCAGGTGTTTGTGCGCGTTACTGAAGTTGATGTGCCGCGTAAACGCATTGGCCTTTCTATGAAAGAGCACTGATTTCAGAAGCCTAAGAACAATTGAGCATAGGTTGTGTTCTTCTTGTGTAAGAAACTGATGATGAGGAAATTGCTTCTTTTGTTTGGCTTGCTGTCGAATGTGATAGTTCACGCTCAGGTTGTCATGAGCGAAGGTACCTTTTCTGTTTGCGACGATTCTTTTTTAGATCCGGGAGGCACCCTGAACTATCCGGGGGGAACCATAATAACTACCACGTTAGTTTCAGCCGATGGTGGGGGATTGGTAGTTACATTTTCTTTTTTGGATTTGACCTTCGGAGAAGATTTGTTGTACGTTTTTGAAGGTGAGAGCGCCGCATCACCGCTGTTAGCGGTATTAACTGGTAGCCTGGTAGACTATTCATTGTGCATCCCCTCAGGTGTAGTTACGTTTGGTTTATTCGTGGCTTCAACAGGAAATACAGGATGGCAAGCTACAGTTGCTTGCGAAAGTTGTGAAAGCGCAGAGTTGCCTGTAGTAGCTATGAGTAACACAAGGGTAAATACATGTGGAGCCCGATTTTACGATTCTGGCGGTCCGGATGAAAATTATTCCAACGATGAATCGCTCATTACAACCTTTTGCTCAACTGACTTCATCCATCCTTTGATTGCCTGGTTTGAGACCTTAAGCATACACTACCAGCAAGACTACTTGTATGTTTACGATGGAGCTTCCATTGATGACCCTCTAATCGCGCAATTTACAGGAGGAGGGTACACATCGCCGATCGTTGCTTCGTCACAAGCTTGCTTGACTTTTCAGTTTATATCAGGAAGCGGACAAACCGAGGAAGGCTGGGATGGCAGAGTTACTTGTTTGAATGGAATTGAGGTGGGCATTGAAGAGGACACTTCCTTTTTGGTCAATGTTTATCCCAATCCGGCATCTGAACATTGTAGCATCGAATGTGCCGGAGCGTTTGAATACTTTGTCTATCAATCATCGGGTATGCTGGTGCTTCACGGCAGCGGTTTTGGGTTCGAGCAACTGGATATTCGCAGTTGGGATGCTGGTTTCTATTTGTTGGAGGTTCGCTCTGGTAAGGGGCTAGGTCAATTCAAAGTTGTGAAAGAATAGAGTAGGTAAGGTATTGGTATCTTTTTCGTAGCTTCGGGGGATACACTCAACCCATTATGAGACAAGTCCTTACCTTTCTTTATTTGAGTTTGTTTTCGGTTTCTATGGTTGGCCAAACCGAACTTACATTGCAATCAGGCGGAATAGAACGCAGTTACATTTTATATATTCCTCAAGGAGGGGCAGCTCAGAAGCCATTGGTCTTGAACCTGCATGGATACACGAGTTCGGCTTCTCAGCAGATGTTATTATCGGGAATGAATGAAGCAGCTGATGCGCATGATTTTATTGTGGTTTACCCGCAAGGTACTCCTGATGGTTTTGGGCTCAACCATTGGAATGCGTGGCAAGATGCAGGGGATGTTGATGATGTTGTTTTTATTTCAGATCTGATTGATTATTTGATATCAGAACAGAATGTAGATGAAGACCAGGTTTTTGCCTGCGGTTTTTCGAATGGGGGTATTATGAGTTATACCTTGGCGTGTCAGTTATTTACCAAAGTAAAAGCAATTGCCAGCGTTGCGGGAACCATGTCGCCTGAAATGATTGATGCATGCGATGCTCCAAGTGGCTATCCGATTATGCATATTCACGGCACCTCTGATGCGGTGGTGCCTATTGGAGGAACGACACAAGGAACAGGCGTTGGTGAATTGGTTTCTGTTGAAGACGTATTATCACATTGGACAACAATCAACTCGTGTTTATTTCAAGATGAAGAAACGTTGCCTAATACCAATTTGCTCGACATGTGTTCAGTGGAGAAACGCGTATATAGCGGCTGTGATACTGGCACAGAGGTGTGGTATTACAGCGTGATAGGTGGTGGTCATTCCTGGCCGGGAGGGATACCGACAATAGTATTGGGAAATACCAACCAAGATATTGACGCGAACGAAGAAATTTGGTTGTTTTTTCAGCAGGTACCTGCGGAAAGTACTTTTATTGAGCCGATCGCCAGTGAAGCATCAGGCGATATCATTCGAATTGCGGATTTGCGGGGAAGGGAAGTAAGCGCGGAGTACCTTTTTCCGGGTCAATTGTACCTGTATTTTTTTGCAGATGGAACCATAAGAAAAGTTGTTGTTCAATGAGTTAGAACATTCCGGAGAATCCAAAAAAGCAGAATAGTAACGAGCAGAATCAGTGAAAAGTATTTTTGGATGAAGGTTGGAGTAACTTGTTGGAGCCAGTTCAACTTCACATTGAATAATCCTAATACGGCATAAACCAACAACGAAGGGATGGCTATAAATGCGAGTGGGTTGTGTTGAAATGCTGCCTTGAATTGCAGGTGCACCATATCGTAGGCACACCGGGAACTTCCACAGCCCGGGCAATCCATGCCAGTTAATCCTTTAAAAACACATTTTGGATAAACGACATGTTCTTCAGGATCGATGAAGGATAAAAAAATCAGCCATCCTACTATAAATAATAAGATGGCTAAATATTTTAGTTTATCCATGTCAGATGTTCATGCTGTATATCATAAAACCTAGGTAAATGATGGAGAATACAAAACCAACAGCAGCTGATACGATGGCCCAGGTTTTTGCATTTTTCGAAGCTTCTGCGGCTGCATCATAATTACCTGCATTGTATAGTGTATCGACTTTTGCGGCATAGACAATAGAAACAACGCCGGCAGGAAGGCAGCATAAAAGTGTAGAAAGAATGGCCCATACGAGGTGATTGGCGGGGCGTGCAGGGGTCATGCTGTCTAAAGCTGGACCAGTGTTAACAGTGGTATTATTTGAGGTAGAAAAGTTTGTTCCGCAATTGGAGCAAAAAGTTGCATTGTCATCGTTTTGATGTCCGCATTTGTCGCAGTGTTTCATGGTCTCGGCGTTTTTTTGGTGAAGATACTTCGTCGGGATGCATTTTGCAACTTAAATCTGAGCCCACTATATTTTACTGAAATAAGCTAATTAGGATTGTTGTTGGAATTAAGCCATCATCGAAGCATCAGGGCTAATTCTTCCTTTAAGACGGTAGTAACTCGCTTTTCACGGAGTTTGACCGGGAGGTTTTCTTGATCTCGGGTACGATAATGAAATTCGGCTAGGGTTTTCGCAGATGGATTGTA
>JBJOIB010000351.1:0-4115 GCA_046047375.1 Bacteroidota bacterium | reverse complement strand
AAAATTCAGCTATACCCACCCCTTTGACAATAAAGCGATCGTTTATATCATCGTTGTTCGGAGTAAAAGCATTCGGTATGTAAATAGTGAACGCTGGAGATATGGATAAGTAAGCTTTTGAGGTATCGGAGCATTCATAATCGTTATAAACGATCTGCGTAACAGTGTAAGAACCGACCTGTAGGTATGTATATCTGGGATTTTGCAGTCCGGACGTATTGATGACTTGGTTATCTCCAAATTCCCATGCCCAATAATTAGCACCGATGGACTCGTCTTCAAAATCAATGATGGGAAAGACAATGGTAGCATTGTGAGGACTGTAAGTGAAACGTGAAACAGGCGTTGGATAGACTTCCACATAATCATCTTTGGTGCGTGTGCTGATGCAACCATGATTGGAGGTGACGGTCAGCGTTACATCAAAGAACGCTGAGGTGGCAGACCCTTCATTTTCGAAACAATGTTCGATGTTTCTGGCAGGCGATACCTGATCATCCCCGAAATCCCAGAACCAGCTCTCGTTGAATCCACTTGCGATTCCCGATAGCTCAGTGAAATAAACACACAAGGGAGAGCATCCTTCCAGCGGGTCTCCACTGAAGCCCACAATGGGGTTAGGATGAACGACAACCGGTTGTGAAACGCTATCAATACAACCATCGCTCGTGGTAATAATGTGAGTTCCGCTTATCGTCCCAGCGTACTCATACGTGTGATGTACAGTTTGACCGTTTCCCAAGGCTGAACCATCTCCGAATCTCCAATCGTAACTCGAGATAGAAGCTGGAGAAGCGACAGATGACGTGCTGACAAAAACGGTTGAATCCTCATGACAGGCAGCGCTTGATACGAATGAGACTTCGGGCGATGGAAAAACAGTTACCTCTTGGTCTAAAAAGGCGGTACACCCATAAATGGTCGTTACGGTTAATCGCACGGTGTAGGTGGCCGCAGAATCGTAAGTGTGACTGATCGCTTGGTTCAAATTGGGTGATGAACCATCGCCAAATTCCCATTTCCAAGACGAAATTTCACCAACGGAGGTGCTGGCAAAATGCATTTCTTCTCCGAAACAAACGTTTTCAAACGAAAAGTTCGGTATAGGGGTGGAATAAACCCTGACTGAATCAACCAACGTGTCTGAGCAGGCAAGATCAGGCGAGAAGGTGATCAACGTGACATCGAAAACGCCATCGCTTGGAAAAACATGATCTGGTTGCCATTGCGAAGTGTTGGGCGCAGAACCATCACCGAAATCCCATATCCAATTCAGAATAGTACCATTGGGGGGCAGGATACTTGTGTTGCTGAACTCAACAGGCTCACCGTAGCAGACATTGTCGAAATCAAACATCGATTGCGGTGATGGGCTTACCGTTACAGTTTGCATTGTAGAATCGGTACAGCCGGTTTGGTTGGTAACCGTTAACTGAACGTCATAATTTCCTGGAGAGATGTAGTCGTGGTTGGCCGAAATGGTGTAGATGGGAGGTGTGTTGTCTCCAAAATCCCAAACGGCATTGGTCACATTTCCCAATGAAGTGTTCTCAAATTCAACAGGATAGCCGAAGCATACATCTTCAAACACGAAATCGGGAATCGGTAACGGGGCCACTTGCACCGCGTGCGTGACATTGTTTGTGCACACACCATTCTGAGAATATGCGGTCAGTGTTGCGTTGTACGTTCCGGGTGCGGAATAGGTATGAGCTGAACTCCAATCGCTTGTATTCACTGGAGATCCATCACCAAAATCCCATTCCCAAGAACCGATCGTCTGCGGGAACAAGGTTGTGTTCACGAATTGTGTGGCCGAGTTGTGACAAACCTGTGGAGCCACAAAGTCAGTGTTCGGTATCGGGTTCACATCCACCGTTTCGGTGTAAACAGCCCAACAGCCGTTATCGGTACTTGCGGTCAAGCTTACATTGTAAAGGCCACTTTGGGCGTATGCATGGGTCGGGTTTTGGGCTGATGATGTCGTTCCATCACCAAAGTTCCAATCCCAAGCAATAACGTTACCGAGGTTTGTGGTAGTTAGGTCTGTAAATGGGATATCATCTCCCGGACAGGATGGAGGAAATTCAAAGTCGGTGGCAACGTTGGTTGAATTGATGACCGCGTCCAATGTCACCTGACAACCGGTAACTGCGGTCAGCGTGCATGAATACGGTGTGCCGTTAGAAGGATTCTGAACCGTGATCTCTTGTGTGGTCTGGCCCGTGCTCCATTGATAATCGAAACCTGCAGGAGCGGTAAGAACGGCCGAGCTGCTATTGGCAGGACAGTAATCCACCGTAATTTCTAATGGATTGCACTCAGCTACGATATACGCATACCCGAAATGACCACAGAGTCCACAATCGCCAGTGGAATACTCGATAGTGATGCTTTGACCGATATAAGCCGAAAGGTCGATACCAACGGGGGTCCAAGCACGGTAGCGTACATCGCCACATGAACGGAATCCATCGATGTTGGCTGCAGCGGTAACCTGATAGAATCCACACTGTGGTGAAATGAGCTGGCCACTGGCGTTTTTGACCCGGATCTCAAACCTGGGCTGATCAGCTGCACTGTGCCCTGGATCCTCTAACACAACGGCATACTGATAGGTAAAAAGCGCACTTTGCGGAGTAACGGTGTACGTATAGGAAAGCCTCTCCGCTTCGCATCCGACATTACTGTTGCCAAGTCGGGCAGATGCTGCATATCCGGGGGCAACAAGGGAAATGTCATCGCAGGCCACCGGGTCGGTGCCCGCGCCTGTCATAATGGTATGGCGCCCGTTGACGATGCCCGTTGTTGGGGTGTTGATTCCGCAACAGCTACCGGTCCTGCCTACCCAATTGGTAAAATTCCCGTCACTGAAGTCCGCATTGTCGCATCCCTGCTGGGCAAACACTACCGGGCTGAAAAAGCCTAGCATAGCTAAAAGGAAAATCCAACGCTTGGAATTGCTCGATTGCATGTGGGGTGGTCGTAACAGTCAAATATCAGTAACTATTTGAGTAACTGCAACTTGATTGGCAGTAGGCTTTTTAGCGTCACCTTCAACTGAACGAAAAAAGAATGGATAGGATGCCTGACATCCTACGTTTGAAGCAAAAAAAAATCCCCACCGGATTTGGTGAGGATTTCAAATTAAAGCCCTTCAGGCTTATTTCATTCGCTTTTCTTTGATTCTCGCTTTCTTACCAGTAAGATCGCGCAGATAGAACAATTTGGCTCTTCTAACAACACCATGCTTGTTCACGGTTATTGAAGTCAGGTTCGGATTGCTGAAAGAGAAGATACGCTCAACACCCACACCGCCAGACATTTTTCTGATGGTGAAAGTTTCGGTAGCACCAGAACCACTTCTCTGTAGAATTACTCCTTGAAAACGCTGTGGACGCGTCTTGTTTCCTTCGCGGATAAGGTACTCAACGGTTACTGTATCCCCTGCGCTGAACTCTGGATGTTCCATGCGCTTGCTGAATGTATCTCTAACGTGATTTAGTATTGCGTCCATGCTTTCAATAATATCTGTCCCGAAATTTGGGAGCGCAAATGTAGGTATTTAGTTTCAAGCTGCAAGTAACAAGTGGTAAGAAAAATTTGATGACTTGCTAAGAGTCATTTGTTCGTAGAAACCGTTCATCACCTCAACACTTCATTCCATCATCACTCAAGTAATCCGGTCTTCGTTCTTGTGTTCGTTTCAAGGCTTGTTCATGCCGCCAGTCTTCTATCAGTCTTTCGTTTCCTGAAAGCAGCACCTCTGGCACTTTCCATCCTTTGTATTCTGCCGGGCGGGTGTAAACGGGCGGAGCCAACATCCCATCCTGATGGCTGTCGAAAAGGGCAGAGGTTTCGTCCGAGATAACTCCCGGAATGAGACGGATGACCGCATCGCAGACCACTGCAGCAGCCAGTTCGCCACCAGTGAGCACATAATCGCCAATGGAAATTTCCTTGGTAATGAAATGGTCGCGCACACGCTGGTCAATGCCTTTGTAATGGCCGCAGAGAATGATCATGTTGCCTTTGGTCGAAAGGCGGTTGGCCATCGGCTGGTCGAACTGCTCGCCATCGGGTGTCATATAGATCACCTCATCATAATTGCGTTC
>JBJOIB010000350.1:0-2974 GCA_046047375.1 Bacteroidota bacterium | reverse complement strand
CAGAAGGGAACTCAATTTTTTCTGTGGCTTCAGACTCAACCGGTTTGCGTTGACGGCGTTGTTTGCTTGCAGTATCGTTGGGGGTTTCGCTTTGTTTCGGAGCAGTATTTCCGGCTGTTTTCGCAGGTTTCACTGCTTGTTCATCCAAGATTTGATAAATTAAATCCTGTTTCTTCAGCTTTTCAAATTGCTTAATGTCCAGCTCTTTGGCTATCTCACGTAATTCTGCGACTTTCTTGCTGTTAAGCTCAATGATGTCAAACATAAAGGAGGTTTAGATGAAACTAGCGACTACCGCGACGATGCGTAGAGGCCATTTTAATTGAATGTGTAAACGGAAAGAGGTTTCAGTGTCGGATTCGACGTCGCAATATTACATCTTTTTTTTAGTGCGTCGCATATTCGGAATAAATATTCGATGGCACGGGGGAACTTACGTGAAACGGATAAGAAGACCTTGGGTTATTCTCAACAGCGTTGGAGCCAGTAGCCGCGGGAACAACTATCATGTTGATGAGTGATGTGAAAGTGTATATTTGCGACAAACGACGATTATGATTCAACGCATCCAAACCGTTTATTTGTTGCTAGCCATTGTTTGTATTGGGAGTGTTTTTTTCTTCAACATTGGTGGATATCAGGATACTACAGCGCATATCACTGAGATTGGTATGTACAAAGTTACAACCGGTAGCGGAGAAGTTACTCCAACGGTGAAAGGTAACTTGGCTGCAATTATGGCCTCGGTTGCCTTGGTTATGCTGGTTCTAACTGTTTTTCAGTACAAGCATCGCAAAAGACAGATTCAATTTGCTCGTCTTTCATATTTATTGGTCATGTTGGTTATAGGCGTTTTTTGGTGGGTGCTGGAGGCCAATTATTGGACAAAACATATTGAGGGGGCCGTCTTTGATTACGGGGTTAGTTTTTACCTTCCTTTTGCGGCGATAGCTTTTATTTGGTTGGCGAATAGAGGAATCAAAGCTGATGAGGATTTGGTTCGTTCATTGGATCGGATTCGATGAAAGCTGGCGCTTTTGTTTTTCTTCTTCTTGTTTTCTCTTTTTCCGGCTGTTCTCGGAAGAAAATCGAGGAATTAGATCGTTTACATGAGGAGAAGCATTTAGAGTTGATGGGGGCTGAATTGTATTCCATTGAGCATTACTACCCATTGCGAGAGTTTCATTCAGAAATGATTACGGAATGCATGGCTCCTGACAGCGTTCCTTATCCAGAACTAACAATGTGCATAGATTCCATGCAGGCTGTACTTTTTGATATGCAGCGTGTTAGGGGGCGATTTTACGCACAAAATAAGGAAGTTCGAGAGAGGGCGTTGAAGAATCGCCGCGAGGCCCGAAAGATAGATGATGCTTATACTGAGCAGTTAGAGCGCCGTGTTTTGCTATCCTTAGACACACTGCAGAAAAAAGAAGTTCAGCTGAAGGAGTTGGAATCGAGGTATCAACTACTGTGTTCCACTTATGGGATTAGGTTTATCAGCCATGAGATGTATGCAGATTCGTTGGTGCGTCGAATTATTCAATGGGAGGATACCTTCAAGCAAGTGAATTTAGAGATAGCGCAGCTGAGAACCGAGTTAGAACAGCGGGTTACGGATAAGAAATCGAAGGCATTTATAACATCCTATCAGCCTATTTCAAAAATGGAGCTTATAAGAAAAGAGTTGATGGGCAGGCACACCGGTTTGAACAATGCACACAACAGGTACGAGATTGCTCGTCCGCATGAGGGGTATCACACAGGGCCGTACATGGCAAGGCGTTATGATGTGGAGCGCACCGAGGAGCTGTTTTTAGAGATGGACTCGTTGATGCAGCGTTTTCGGGAAGAGCGTCGGTTATTTTATTTCACTTTCGGGAATTAAACGAGGTCCGAGTTCAACCACTTCCATGTTTAGCATTTGTCCTTTGTCTAAGGAAAATCGCATCAAGGTGCGTGTTTTGTGAAATCCATGGAATCCGGCTGCACCTGGGTTCATATAAAGCGTATTGTATTTTCTATCTTTTTCTACACGCAGAATGTGGGAGTGGCCGCAAACTAGGATATCGGGCTTTCTGAGATAGATTAGTTCTGGAATTCCTTTTGCGTATTTATAGGGTTTTCCAGCGATATGAATCATCAGGATTTTGAAACCTTCGAGCTCGAAATACTGTTCAAGTGGGTGGATACGACGGAGCAGATGGCCATCGATGTTTCCACATACCGCTTTTAAATTGGCCACTTGTGCTAGTTTATCTGATACTTCAACAGAGCCTATATCTCCTGCATGCCAAATTTGATCGCAGTCTTGGAGATGGTGAATAATTCGATCATCGAGGTAACTGTGTGTATCGCTGATAAGGCCGATTCTAGTCATGTGGCGAAGTTAATAGATGGCAGGAAAATTGAGTAAGTAAGTTGGATATGTTTCTTACATTCACACACAAATATTGGATATGATACGCTTGACGCTGATTAGTTTTCTTTTGATATGCACCGTTTTTTCTCAAGCACAGCCAAAGATGCGCTATTCTATAGACGATAAAAAGTCGATAGGCTATTTTGAAGAGGCCATTGGTTATTATCAGTTGCATTTGGCAATGGAGGCGGAGCAGTTGCTTTCGAAGGCTATTGAGAGGACTCCTGAGTTTTGTGAGGCTTATTTATTGCGTGCTGAGCTTGTTTTATCGATGGGTAGAACTGCGGATGCAATGGCTGATTTACAGCGGGTCACAGAGATCAATCCACGAGGTTTCAGTGAAGCTTTCTTTTATTTAGGCGACTTAAAAATGAGGCAAGAAGCCTATACTGAGGCCTTGCAGCTGTTTGAGCAGTTTCGTGCGAGCGGGTCTACAAATGAGCATTTAAAGAAGCGGAATGAGTTGATGATTCGCAGTGCGGCATTCGCTCAGGAGGCAAAAAGGGCACCTGTAGATTTCAAGCCTGTTAACTTAGGATCGACCATAAACAC
>JBJOIB010000349.1:0-4478 GCA_046047375.1 Bacteroidota bacterium | reverse complement strand
TAGAGTGGCAGGCCATGTACAAGGCGGACGTGCACGGGAAGCACATTCGCGTAGTGGCAGTTCGGGAAGAAGAAGGAATAGGAGGGGGGGCGGTATACGATGCCGTAAAGGTGACGGCCAGTGCCGGGTATACTGCCGGATATCACGACCGGGAATTCATTCAGGCCTTGCCTACATTTCGGATGCCCTTTCTTCGTAAGCGGCTGAATGGAAGAACCTTTCAAATTAAAGGAGATAGTATGCCGCCGGCACCCAATGGCTCTTGGGTGGCTGGCACCTACCTGGAAGACTGGAGTTTGATTCGAAATGGCATGCCCTATATTGTGGTTACACGAGAGGATGGAATCGTATTTAAGTTGGTCGAAAATCAGATTAAAGAACGGGGATGCCTACGGTTATCTTCTACCAATACCTTTTATAAGCCCTACGACGTGCCGGTGGAACAGGTCATTGAGATTTGGGAGTTCAGCTTTTATGTGACCGAGGAATTTAGTCCGCCGGAAGATCCGGCTCAAGCGATTAATCAAGCAGTAAAGATGTTGCAAATCGAAGTTGAGAATTTGAAATCTAAGGCCTGACTATGCACTTTTTTTTAATGCGTAGGTAATATATTGATTGCAAAATATTACCTTTAACTTAACATATCTTACCTGATTTTAAGATAATAGGTAGCATATGCAATTAAACATCAATTTTTTTTATGAAAAAAATCATTACAAAAATGAGGGCTTTTTCAGCTAAAACGTTTGCTGTAATCGCTTTTTTGTGGCTGGGCTCTACTGCCAATGCTCAGTATTGTGTGCCCGTTGGAGATTGTTCGTTCGGTGATGAAATATTGAATTTCACACTGAATACCATCAACAACAATTCGCTGTGCCAAGGTGGATATTCCGACTTCAGCAGCAGCATCAGTACTACCCTGAATGCCAGTGTCCCATATCCCTATTCGGCCACGTTTGGTTATTCCTCTCAAGGCTTGGGTTTGTGGTTGGACATCAATCAGGATGGCGATTTTGATGATGCCGGTGAGTTTATCTCCTCTGTGCCTTTTGTCTCCGGAGCAACCTTCGCCAGCGGTACCTTGACCATTCCCGGAACAGTCAATTCAGGTACTTATCGCCTTCGCGTGAGGAACTGGTGGAATAATGATTTCCTTGGTTTGCCTGGTGAAGCTTGTCAAGCTGTTTCCTATGGCGAAACAGAAGACTACACCGTCATTGTGGTCAACAATGCATGTACTGCTCCCCCTACGCCCGGTGTGGCCGATGCTCCATCTTCAATATGTGCCGGTGTTAACTTCAATGTAAGTTTGACCGGAAATTCAATGGGCAATGGCCAAACCTATCAATGGCAATCTTCTGCCAATGGAACCACATGGGCAGATATCTTAGGAGCGACAAATATCAATTTAACTACATCCGCTAATTCACCAACGTATTACCGTTGTGTAGTAACCTGCTCAGGCCAGTCTGATACCTCTGCTGCCGACTTTTTAGCTACCATTATCCCAGCCAATATTTGCAATGCCTGCGTTTCATCGGCTTCATTCAATGGAGTTACCTATATCGAAGGAGTTCAATTGGGTAGCATCAATACCAACAGTACCCTTTGTGCCAACTACACCGACAATACCAGCTTATCTACTGTAGTTATTAAAGGTGGAAGTTATTCTGGATCTATCATCCACGGCGATTGCGATGGCGGTTCAGCCTATCAACGTGGAGTTTTGGTCTGGGTGGATTGGAATGCCAATGGTGATTTTACCGATCCGGGTGAGCAACTGATGTCCATCTCTTCTCCAGGCGTATTTAGCCAAGCTGAACCATTGACATTTACTGTTCCTGCGAATATTCCTTCGGGACCCGTTTTGATGAGGGTTATTGCTTCTGAGGACGATGTAACAACACCTCCCTGCGGCAATTATAGTTATGGTGAAACCGAAGATTATATTTTGATTGTGGCCGATCCCCCCTTTAATGATGCAGGTATCGCCCAATTGATCTCACCCTCAACCAACCTCTGTTTTGTTTCCGACACCATTGTTGTTCGGTTGGAAAACGTAGGTCAGGTGGCTCTTACCTCCTGCCAGTTCAACGTATCTGTGAACGGCGGAGCGACCCAAACCTTCAACTGGACTGGAAACATCGGTCCCAATACCGCTCAAAACGTATTTGTTGGAAGCACAGTGTTGAACGATGGAGATTTCTTGAAAGTGTGGACCAGTCTGCCAAACGGAGTTCAAGATTCGTTGAACTTTAATGACACGCTTCAACAAAACGTGTATCAATCCATGGCGGGCATTTATACCATTGGAGGAAATGCTCCTGATTTTACTACCATCAACGATGCGCTTACCGCCCTTCAGGTTCGTGGAGCCTGCGGTGACGTTACGTTAAATGTGCGTTCCGGAACCTATGCCGAGCAAATGAAGCTGGAAACGTTCCAAGGAAACAGCTCAGTTCAAGTGGTTCTTCAATCTGAAGTGCAAGACGCCGATTCGGTACGGATCGAATTTTCTGCGAACTCGCTCGCATCCAATTACGTAGCTTGGTTTGAATCGGTGGAAAATTTCACCATCAATGAAGTGACTTTAGCTGCTACAGGTTTCACCTATTCTACTACTACTCTTTTGAGTGGTTTAGGAAAGAACAATACCATTCAGAATTCAACCATTATCGGTGATACCCTAGCTACATTTGATAGCAACAACTCATTTAACATTAAGTCATTGGTGGACAACGACAACAACTTTAGCCTGTTGAACAATACCATTTTGGGAGGTTCTAGGGCGGTAAGTTTGTCTGGAACATCCGCTGCCGATCCAGAAAAGGGAATGCGCATCATTGGTAATACCATTGAGAAATTCTACTTCGTGGGCATTGGTCTATTCAATCAGGAAAATCCAACTGTTGAAGGCAATACAATCATCGGAAGCGGAAGCAATGCGAATGTATTCCGTATCTATTTCAATACGGTGTACAATGGGGCTAGTGTTAATGGAAATAGAGTGGGAGGTTCCAACGGTGGTTTTGGTATAAATATGGATGGAGTTAGCGGAAGCTTAACCAATCCAGCCGTTGTTTCAAACAACTTTATTCATATGGGTGATTCGTTGAGTGCTCAGAATTCTGAGGCCATTTATATTCAAAACGGATCTAATCTTTTGAATGTATATCACAACAGTGTTGCGGTATATTCTCAAACCACCGGAACCGCCGGATTGACTATTGGAACGGGTGCCAACGTGGACATCAACATTCAAAACAACATCATTGCCCACTACGGTCAAGGTGCTGCCTACGAAATTGATGGTTCTTTGAGCATTGCCACTTCCAACAACAATGATTTGTTTGTGGCCAACGGACCTTTGGCCAGGTATGCGGGAACCCCATACGCCGATTTGACCTCGTTTAATGCCGGTACTGGTCACGATGCCAATTCAATTTCAGTGGATCCACTTTTCACCAATCTTGATATGCATACTTGTTTGTCTGATTTTGACAATGCAGGGGCAGCCGTAGGCGTTATGAATGATATTGACGGAGATACACGCAACGCCCAAACTCCAGACATGGGAGCAGATGAATATGTATTGGCTTCTACCTTTACTTTGGGTAATGACATTTACAAGTGTTCTGCCGATAGCGTTGAACTTGGCGCTGAGGTTATTTTAGATGGCACCTATTACTGGAGCACGTTCAGCAACGATCCTTCCATATTTGTAACCACGCCCGGTGAGTATAGCCTTACTTTGGTAACCAACTGCGGTACCGTAGATGATACCATTGAAGTCTTCAATATTGCTGCACCAGTTGCAAACTTTAGCAGTACCAACAGTTTCTACACCTATGTGTTTACCAATACCTCCAGCAATGCTACCACGTACAGTTGGGATTTTGGTGATGGAAACACCTCCACTGACCCCAATCCGTTGCACATTTATGCCGCCGATGGTAACTACACGGTGACCTTAACTGCAACGAACTCTTGTGGGGAAACAAGCACCAAAACCTTGCAGGTTAATGTGAATGTTACCTCTATAGAAGAAGCAGGTCAGTTGGCAGTGGATGTATACCCTAACCCCACATCAGGCATGACAACGGTACATATTGAAGGGTTGAATGTCCAAGATCTTCACCTGAAATTAATGGATTTGGCTGGCCGGGTCTTGATTTCAAAAACCATTTCAGGTCAAGCCGGTACTTTTGAGGCTGCTCTCAATTTGAGCAAGTTTGCTTCAGGAGTTTATGTTGTACGGATTGAAAGTGATACCTTCTCTGCTGTACAGCGTATTGTTCGCCGATAGATTTAACTAACCTGATTAAAAAGGGTAAAGCGCTTGTCGCTTTACCCTTTTTTGTTTTATGTGCTGTTCAACACCTTACCTATGGAATTTCAGATTGACTTTAGGTTTTACGTCGCCTGCGGCCCGGATGGAGCCGGCACCGCGGGCGTGAACGGGGCCGCTGGACCATGCA
>JBJOIB010000348.1:0-7550 GCA_046047375.1 Bacteroidota bacterium | reverse complement strand
GTTTTTTAGTACCGATGTCTTCCATAGCTTCTTTGAGAATGTTCTCGAGCGAGGGGGGAAACGGCATCCCTTCAGGCACGGAAAACGCCAATCCATGGGCTTGTCCCGGACGGATGTACGGATCTTGTCCGAGAATGACCACCTTCACCTGATCGATCGGACAAAGATCAAACGCATTGAAAATCAACCTTGCTGGGGGAAAGCAGCGTGTAGAGGCGTATTCCTGCTTCACAAAGGCAGACAATTCAGCAAAATAAGGCGCTTCAAACTCATCGGCGAGCATGTATTTCCATGAAGCTTCTATTTTCACGTCCATGCTGCGAAGGTAACCAACCCAAAGTGAGAATCACAACATAAAATCGTGAATGGAACGTTGATAAAAGTGCAAGGATTGCCCGGCTGTGAGTTGGGATTTGAAATAGATGTGAGTACCTTTGCAAATCATTTTTTTTGAGACCACCCGATGACCAACCCACTCCTGGAGAAATTAGAGCAGAGCGAAGGAAAGAAACTGTATGACTACCAGGTAGAGTCCATCGATCGCATTTTTGAACGATTCAATCGTTTTCCGGATCGATACAACCTCTTGTTTCAGCTACCTACGGGGGGTGGAAAGACCGTTATTTTTGCGGAATTGGCGAAGCGTTTCATTTTAGAGACGCACAAAAAGGTGATGATACTTACCCACCGCATTGAGCTATTGGCTCAAACCAGCAGGATGTTGAACGACATCGGGGTAAGTAACAAAATCATCAACAGCAAGCTCAAAACCATGCCCGACGAGCAAGACCACTTGTGTTTTGTGGCCATGGTGGAAACGCTGAACAACCGCTTGAACGATGAAAAAATCGAAATCGAAAACCTCGGATTGGTCATCATCGATGAAGCGCACTACAATTCGTTCCGCAAACTTTTCCGCTTTTTCGAAGAGCAGATCATTCTTGGCGTTACGGCCACACCGTTGAGTTCCAACATCAAGCTACCGCTGAAAGACAATTACCAGGAGTTGATTGTGGGTGAGTCTATTCAATCGTTGATTGATAAGGGCTTTTTGGCACGCGGACATACTTACAGCTACGACGTGAATTTGCGTTCGCTCAAGATAGGCATCAATGGTGATTATACCGTGAGTTCGTCAGAACGCTTGTACAGCAACTTTTTCATGCAGGAGAAATTGTTGTACGCGTACGAAGAAAAAGCAAAGGGCACCAAAACCTTGATTTTCAACAACGGTATTGCCACGAGTAAACAGGTATATGCGTTGTTCAAGGAGGCTGGACATGAGATCATGCACCTCGACAACACGCATTCTGAGAAAGAACGGGCGGATATTTTGGAGTGGTTTCACACCAAGCCCGATGCGATTTTAACATCCGTGAGCATCTTGACGACCGGGTTTGATGAACCGGAGGTATCGACCGTGATTTTGAACCGCGCTACAAAATCGCTAACGCTTTATCACCAGATGATTGGACGTGGTTCGCGGGTGTTGCCGAAGAAGAAAGACTTCACCATCATTGACCTGGGAAACAACGCCCGCCGATTCGGTTTGTGGGAAAACCACATCAATTGGATGGATATCTTCAAGAATCCCAATTCGTACATCGACGGTCTGTATTCGGACGAAGAAATTGAGCGCGAGTTTATTTACGATATGCCCGAGGAGGTGCGCGTGCGCTTCTTGAATTCGGTCATTGGCGAGTTCGACATCAAAGAAGAATACATTCAAGTTCTGCGTGATGGTGGAAAAGCGCGCGATGTGATACAACTGTCGATTGACGACCATGCACGCATGGTTACTGAGAACGCAGATGATGTGTACGATGGCTTGGAATTGGTGAAATTGTTAGAAGACGATATCAAATTCCGGGTGAAGCAATACAGCTACTGCATCTCAAAAACCACTGAAAGTTACCTGAACTGGTTGCAGGAGGAATACCGTCGCAAGTTGGAATCTGCGGTTCGGAATTTTTACCATTAATCGTCGTCTTGCTACTTCCGTTTTTCGTCTAACAAATCAGCTTTTCCGTCTGATTGTTCAAAACTAAATGGGTTGTCTTACACGTTTTTCCTGAGGGAATGATAATTTGGTCATACCTGAAAGCGAAAAATCATGAAAATAAAGACAGCAAATATCTTCCAGATTTTTGAGGTTTCTGCCCGTCCATCTGAGGTTTACGACCTATTGATGGTGGCTGAAAAGCACGCGGCATTCACTGGAAAATCGGCGGAGATCTATCCGATTGAGGGAGGAAATTTCGCCTTTTGCAACCGCAATCACACCGGTTTCTTCCTGAAGCTGGTAAAGAACAAGCAAATCGTTTTAGCGTGGACACACCGCAAGTTTCCGAAAGGGCATTACTCGGTGGTAGACATTACATTAGAGAAAACAGAACAAGGAAACACGCGCGTTGTGCTAAACCACTTGGCTGTGCCTGAAACCTGCGATGGATGGCTCACCGAAGCCTGGCGAAAAACTTATTGGGAACCTATGCAAGCCTACGTGGGTGTTGCGAAAGAAGAACTTGAAACCGCTTAATGCGGTTTTTTTTATGGATTCGTTTGAGAGATTTAACTCCTATCTGCCACGCACCACCCTTCGTTCGAAAGAACAGAATTTCTCGCAAAGGCAGCAGCTGTTTTCAATAAAGGAATTCCTGCGATTGAAGCGAAGCGGTTATTCCATTTCCCATCGCGCCAGCGGCGCGGATGCATGGTTGCCCACGAGGCCATCGTTGAGTAAGAACTGTCCAGCTATACCAATCATGGCCGCGTTATCGGTGCAGTATTCAAACGGAGGGATGAAGACTTCCACGCCATGGCTTGATTCCAATGCTTGAAAAGCTTGACGCAGAGCCGAATTCGCCGATACCCCTCCCGCCAGAGCGATGCGCTTCACTCCTGTTTGCGCCATGGCTTGTATGGTGCGTTGAATAAGGATATCTACTATCGTGAACTGCACCGAAGCGCAGATGTCGGCGAGGTTTTCATCTACAAACTGCGGATTTACCTCCAATTCCTTTCGCAAAAAATACAAGATGGCCGTTTTGAGTCCGCTGAAGCTGAAATTCAAACCATCCGTTTTTGGACGGGGGAACGTGAATCGTTTTGGGTTCCCTGAGGCGGCATGCTTGTCGATCAATGGGCCACCGGGATAAGGTAAGCCAATCAGTTTTGCCGATTTATCGAAGGCTTCACCCGCGGCATCGTCAATCGTCTGTCCTAAAATCTTCATGGCATGTGGACCTTCAACCAGCACCAACTGCGTATGTCCGCCCGATACCGTCAAACACAAGAAAGGGAATTCCGGGAGTTTTCCTGATTCATTTTCAATGCAATGCGCCAGAATATGAGCGCGCATGTGGTGCACTTCGAGCGTTGGGATGTTAAGCGCGAGAGCCATGCTTTTGGCAAAACTGCTTCCCACAAGCAAAGAGCCCAGCAGACCAGGCCCCCGGGTGTAGGCTATTCCCTGCAGCTGGTTTTTATCCACACCCGCTTTTCTCAGCGCCACTTCAACCACAGGCACAATGCTTTTCTGATGCTCTCTGCTGGCTAGTTCCGGCACCACCCCGCCAAATTCAGCATGGATGCGTTGGGAAGCTACCTCGTTGGAAAGCACCTTGTTCCCCAGTAATACCGCGGCTCCGGTATCATCGCAGCTGGATTCGATGGCGAGAATGAGACGATTTTCAGAAAAGTAGTTCAAGGGCTCGAAATTTGTGCAAAGGTAACCAGCTTCATGATATTCGACACTGGGTTGTGAATGAAGCATAAAAAAGTACCTATTCACATCAACTGTTCTCAGTATCTTCGTTTTCTGAAAATGAGAAGGGCATTACGCATACTATTCCGCACCGTGCTTGGCGTGTTGGCCTTTGTCCTGCTCATCTGGGTGCTCATCCAGTTGCCACCTGTTCAAACGTGGCTCATCAACCGCATTGCTGATCGATTAGAAGAGAAGACCGGCTTTCAGTTCGACATTGCGTCTGTAGACATACGATTCCCCGTTGAGACCGTCATCCGCGGCGTGACCGCGATAGATAGCGAGAACGATACCTTGGTTTCAGTGTCGGAGTTGATACTATCAGGCATGAACTTGACAGCCGACTTTGACGCCCTCGATTTGCGGAAAGTTGAACTGACCGAGCCTTATTTCAATCTTGTTTACCAGCAGGGCGATAGTTTATCCAACCTCGATCAGTTGCTCAGCCATTTCCCGAGTTCTGACACCACTTCGGGAGGTGATTTTCCCATTGCGGTGAACGCCTTTTCCATACGAAACGGACGTTTTGTGTACCACGATTACAACTTTGAACCAATAGATACACTTATTGATTTTAACCATCTGGTTATCAGCAATTTATTCATAGAAGCGGATCAAACAACCATTGATGGTTCCAACGTTAAAGCGAACATCGAAAACTTAGCTTTGAAAGAAGCTGGGGGCTTTGAACTTAGGCAGCTTTCGGCATTGTTTGAACTTCGACCTGACACCATGCTTTTCACCGGTGCGCGCATACAAACACCCGGAACCGACTTAGATGCTGATTTGATGTTCATTGCTCCTTGGAGCTCGTACCAGGAGTTCACCAGTCAGGTCGTTATGCGGCACAATTTCAGGCCCTCGTTATTGGACTTTAAGGATTTGTGGTATTTCTCGACCGATTTGTATGGATTAGATAAAACCGTGGAGTTTAGGGGACGCGTTCGTGGACCCGTGGCCAACATGAAGGCGCGGGACTTGCGCATCAACGTGGATGAAAATACGTGGTTTGCTGGGAAAGTAGACATTGCGGGGTTGCCTTACATCGATGAAACCTTTATCGATCTGACCTTAGACGACCTTCATGCGGTGAAGAAAGAGCTCGACAAAATTCCGCTTTATCCATTTGATTCAGGCGAGCTGCTTCAGACCCCTGAAAATTTCAGCGTTTTGGGCGATATTGGTTTCAAAGGGAAATTCACAGGCTTTTTAACTGATTTTGTTGCTTTTGGAACCCTTACGACACGCATTGGCAGCGTTTCAACCGACATTAAGCTTCAGGAAATTGATGAGATGTACCGTTATTCCGGATCACTAAAGACCAATGACTTTCATTTGGGGCTGTTTTACGGTGCGCCTGAATTGGGAACCATCACCAGTAAGTTCAACGTGCTGGGAGAAGGACTCACACGTGCTGATCTTGATCTAGAGATGGATGGCATCATTCAGGACATCAGCATTGAAGGATACCGCTATAAGGACATAACAGCAGAAGGAACGTTTCGCAAGAACTTCTTCAATGGAGACATCGCCATCAACGATGAGAATGCCCAACTGACCTTTAGTGGAAAAGTAGATTTCAACCGTAAGGTGCCGGAAGTAGACTTTTTCACTTCCATCACCAACATCAACCTCGGCGCTTTGAATTTGGCTGATTTAGAGCGGCATTTGAGTATCTCAGGCGATTTCAGCATCAAAGGCGTTGGTTCCAACATCAACAACATCAATGCGGATGTAGTGGGAGACGATGTGTTGTTCTGCACCATCGACAGGGAGTTCCCAATAGAGCACCTTGAGCTCCACATGAGTCAGGAGAAGCAGTACAAGAAATTCGTGCTTGATTCAGATATTGCCTCAGGCCGATTGGAGGGTGTTTTTGACTTTGGCGGATTGCAGGCCGCGTTGAACAACATTGTGGCAGATGTTATTCCCACTTGGGAGCGCAACACCAAATACAAGGCGAAAGAAGATTTTGAGTTGGACATCGACATCCACACCTTCGAATTGGTATCAGAGATCTTCCTTCCCGAGCTTTACTTAGCCGATGCGAGCACCTTGCGGATGAACATGAACGATGCTGAAGGCGTGTTGGAGACCTCCTTTTCGAGCGAAAAAGTAGCGTGGGAGAACTATATTCTCGATACCGTTGTGGTGGATATTTCACGTCCGGACGAGGCGTTGTATTTCACCTTGCTATCCAACCGACTTTCCATTGACGGCCTCACTTTGAACAACTTTGGCTTAGATGTGCGCAACGAATCACAAACCCTGTTCACCAACCTTTCATGGGGCAACAGCACCGATTTGTTGCGTGGAGAGATCATGGCAGAGTCAGAGGTCATCAGTAGTTCCGAAATTAACACCTACCTCACCAATGCGCAATTGGTATTTGATGATGCTCCTTGGGTTTTACAAGATACGGCTGCGGTATTGGTGAACAACAAGCACATCCATATCGATGACTTCTTTTTGTCGTACGGCAGCCAATCCATCCGACTGCAAGGAGATATCAGTGAAGACGCCGATTTACCGCTCAATGCAGAGCTTCGCAACGTAGACCTTAAACTCCTGGATCCTTTGCTAGAATCGTCTGGTCTGCGCATGAGGGGTATTGTAACGGGCGATCTGACTGCGCGTGATTTGTACGACAAAACTACCCTTACCTCCGATTTAGTGGTGGCTGAAATGCTGCTCAACGATTATCTGATCGGCGATGTTTGCGTAGAAAGCACGTGGGATAACAAGCAACGCAGGCTGCTTTTGGGAGGCGAAATAGACCGACTTACAGCTCAAACCTTGAAGTTTGGCGGTTACTATACACCGGAAGATGAAGAAAGTCCGATTGACATTACCTGCGAGCTGAACAAGTTGCCACTTGAGTTCATCAATGCATTTTTAGAGGAGGGTATTTCTGACATTTCCGGCTCCACATCGGGTCGAATTAAAATCACTGGAACGCTTGATGCTCCTGCATTGCAAGGAAGGGCAAACTTTGAAAATGCCAGCCTGCATGTAGACTATTTGAACACCACCTACTACTTGAAAGAGTCGTTTGGCATCTACCCAGACATGTTCACCATTGACCGCGTTCAAACACTCGACGAAGAGGGAAATAAAGCGTATTTGGTTGGCACGATCATCCACGACAACTTTGGCGACTGGAACTTTGACGTGTACCTCGACATGGAAGAGCAGCCATTTTTGGTCATGAACACCACCGTTGAAGACAACTCGATGTACTATGGAAAAGCGTATGCAACCGGCTATGCTTCCGTTTTTGGCACAGAGTACGACTTGAGTTTAGACCTCAATGTACGAACTGAGAAAGGAACCGTTTTGGCATTGCCGTTGGGTGAATCAGAAGACGTGTACTTTGCTGATTTCATCACATTTATTGATCATACAGCGCCTGTTGTTGTTGAGGAGCCGTTTGATTTGAGCGGTATCGACATGAATTTGGAGTTAGACATTACGCCTGATGCTCAGTTTAGGATTATTTTCGACGAAGCTGTGGGAGATGAAATGCGTGGCAGAGGCCGTGGGCATTTGAACATGGTCATCAACAACCTATCTACCTTCAACATGTACGGCAACGTAACCGTGGAGCAAGGGCGTTATTTGTTTACGCTTAAAAACCTCATCAACAAAGAATTCGAGCTTGAGCCTGGGGGCACGATATCCTGGTACGGCGATCCTTTTGAAGCCAACATCAACCTGCGCACGGCTTATCGTTTGAACACAACCGTGTACGATTTAATGCCCGAAGGTACGGGCGACCAGTACA
>JBJOIB010000347.1:0-5790 GCA_046047375.1 Bacteroidota bacterium | reverse complement strand
TGGTCGATGGGGTTCTCCCATTCCTTGAATAGCTTGCTTACCACATCTTGTCCGAGAATAACCAGGTTTTGAGATGAGGTTAAGTCGCTCGCGCTGAATCCTCTTCCTGAAGCCAGCTCATAGCCAGAAACAGCAAGGTAGTGTTCATCGATTCCGAGCACCTGAACGTTGGGATTCGTTTTTTCGTTGTTCCGTTTCACCGTAGCAGCCCCTGAACCGAACGCAGATAAGCTGACGACCGCATCATATGCGTATGATTCTTTGAACGCATTGGCCTGTCTGTAATTGACAACGTCACCTTCTTTTTCCACCATGCCCATGCGCCGACCCCTACTTTGCTTGTTGCGAATGGTAAAGACATTGGTGCCAATGTTCGAAAACTCTTGTTGTATATTGGCTTTCAACGATTCTGTTGCTGTAACCATAGAAACCAGTGCCATGATTCCGAACGCGATGATAAGCACAGTTAGCACCGTGCGCAGCATTTGACTGCGGATGGCTCTGGCTGAAACCTTGATGTTTTCGAGAATGGTATCTTTGGTCATGCATCAAAAGTAACAATTCAGATCAGGGAAATTGTGAAAAAATGATGCGAACGGACGGAGGAAATGACGTACGGTTTACCCGCTTTGTTTCCTATCTTTGCAGCTCGAAATAACGTTCTTTTAAACCTTATCATCCTTCCACTATGGTATTTGATTTAGAAATGATCAAAGAGGTGTATGCTAAAATGCCGGCGCGAATAGCTGCTGCCCGCACTGTTGTTGGCCGACCTCTGACCCTCTCTGAAAAAATTCTTTATAGCCACCTTTGGGACGGCACTCCAAGTGAGGCCTTCGAACGTGGAAAGTCGTATGTGGATTTCGCCCCTGACCGCGTAGCCATGCAAGATGCAACGGCGCAAATGGCCTTGTTGCAGTTCATGCAAGCCGGACGTAAAACGGCGGCTGTTCCGTCGACTGTGCACTGTGATCACTTGATTCAAGCGCGCGTGGGCGCAGACAATGACCTGCAAGATGCGCTCAATAAAAACAATGAAGTGTTCAACTTCTTGCAGTCTGTTTCAAACAAATACGGAATTGGTTTTTGGAAGCCCGGTGCTGGAATCATCCACCAAGTGGTACTAGAGAACTATGCGTTTCCGGGTGGAATGATGATTGGTACCGATTCGCACACTGTTAACGCAGGTGGTTTGGGCATGGTAGCCATTGGTGTTGGTGGTGCTGACGCTGTTGACGTAATGGCTGGTATGGCGTGGGAACTGAAGTTTCCAAAATTGATAGGTGTGAAGTTGACCGGGAAAATGAACGGTTGGACGAGTGCGAAAGATGTTATCCTCAAAGTGGCTGGCATTTTGACCGTTAAAGGTGGAACGGGAGCCATTGTAGAGTATTTCGGCCCCGGAGCTGAATCGCTATCATGTACTGGAAAAGGAACCATTTGTAACATGGGCGCGGAAATAGGTGCTACCACCTCCACCTTCGGTTACGATGAGTCGATGGCGCGTTACCTCCGATCTACCGGTCGTGCTGAAGTTGCCGCTTTGGCCGATGGAATCCGCGAACACCTCACCGCAGATGCTGAAGTGTACGCCAATCCGGAGAAATACTTTGACCAAATCATCGAAATCAACCTTTCTGAGCTTGAACCGCATCTCAACGGACCTTTCACGCCAGACCTTGCAACACCGATTTCTCAAATGGCTGAAATGGCTGAAAAGAACGGTTGGCCTACAAAAGTTGAAGTTGGTTTGATAGGGTCATGCACCAATTCCAGCTACGAAGATATTTCACGCGCTGCCTCGATAGCTCAACAAGCCGTAGACAAGCAATTGAAAACCCGCGCTGAGTTTACCATCACACCGGGATCAGAACAGGTGCGATACACCATTGAGCGCGATGGATTCATTGCAACCTTCGATGCTTTGGGGGCTCAGGTGTTTGCCAATGCGTGTGGACCGTGTATCGGACAATGGGATCGCGCTGGGGCAGATAAGCAAGAGAAAAACACCATCGTACATTCATTCAACAGAAACTTCGCGAAACGCGCCGATGGGAATCCAAATACGTATGCATTCGTTGGTTCTCCGGAGCTAGTAACGGCTTTGGCCATCGCTGGTGATCTCCGCTTTAACCCTATCACAGATACCCTCACCAACGAGGCTGGTGAACAAGTGAAATTGGATCCACCAACGGGTGATGAACTGCCTGAACGCGGTTTTGCTGTTGAAGATGCAGGCTACGTAGCTCCGGCAGCTGATGGCAGCAGTGTAAATGTGATTGTGAAGGATGGCAGTGAGCGCTTGCAGCTTCTTGATCCTTTCAAGCCGTGGAACGGACAGAATATTACTGGTGCTCGTTTGCTCATCAAGGCTTTCGGAAAATGTACCACGGACCACATTTCGATGGCGGGTCCTTGGTTGCGCTACCGCGGACACCTCGATAACATCGCGAACAATACGTTGACTGGCGCTGTAAACGCGTTCAACAAAGAAACCAACAAGGTGAAGAACGTACTCACCGGAGAATATGGTGAAGTTCCAGCGGTTCAGCGCGCATACAAAGCAGCTGGTATTCCAACCATCATAGTGGGTGATAGCAACTACGGTGAAGGTTCATCACGCGAGCACGCTGCAATGCAGCCGCGCCACTTGGGTGCCATTGCCGTGTTAGTGAAATCATTTGCCCGTATCCACGAAACCAACCTGAAAAAACAAGGAATGCTCGCGCTTACGTTCGCAAATGAGGCAGATTACGATAAGATTCAGGAAGATGATACCATCAACTTCGTTGACTTGGCAGACTTCGCGCCAGGAAAACAGTTGACGCTTGAATTCGTACATGCCGATGGATCGAAAGATAGCATCAAGGCTAACCATTCGTACAATAGCCAACAAATTGAGTGGTTTAAAGCAGGTTCGGCATTGAACCTCATTAAGTCACAACAATAATTTCGCATAAATTGCGTTACAGGGAGGGTCGTCATGCGACTCTCCTTTTTTTTTACCTTCGATTAAACAAAACGACTTTCAAATGAAGAAGCTATTGATCTTATTGCTTTTATCGCCATTGCTTTCTTTCTCTCAACAAAACAATTCCGCAGGAACAGCTGAGCCGCTATTTAAAAACGCTATTAAGCTCTCTTTTGACGGATTCTTTTTCGGACGTTATGAAATGTCTTATGAACGCGTGCTTGGCCGCTACACATCACTGAACTTGACATTTGGCGGCTTGCTTGATCTTTCCAAGACTCAGAATTCAGTAGGTTCAGCCTACAGCAACGAGCATCGTTTGACCGGATTTACAGCGTCACCGGAATTCCGCGTGTACATGTCTGAATTTACCAATAGCCGCATCCCTACCGGATTCTATTTCGGTACATCAGCGCGTTACCGACAATCGAAAACGTACGATAGAAGGGTAGACGAATATTCCATGTACGAAGCCAATGAAGATGAGCAATCCATTGGTTTGGGGTTGTGTGCGGGCTTGCAATACGTAACTTCGTTTGGATTGGGCTTCGACATGTTTATAGGTCCTAACTTCCGTTATCGCTTTACAGATAGGGAGTCAACTGAAATATTTCAAAGTCCGGTAATGAATTCAAACCGAACGATAAGTTCGATGATTGAGCAAGAAACGGTTCCATTTGCTGGTGTAAACATCACCTATGCGTTTTAAGGTTCTCGCTTGTCTGCTGCTGGTTTCCACGGTTGGATTCTCTCAGCAAGATTCGGTTCGGTCGTTGCTAAAATTAGATGCGGCTGCATTGCTTGATTCGAAGTTCGCTTTGTCTTTTGAGCAGCGGTTCAATCGCAACCTTTCGGCGCAAATCACTGCGGGTACCTACTTGAATTATTTCAATTACAAGGGCACAGTGAACGGAGTTGATACCTTGGCACGAGATACCCGAACAGGCTTCTTTGTGATACCAGAGTTCAGACATTACCTATCGAACTTCACGGGAGGGCGGCCGCCAACGGATGGCTATATTTCCATTTTTGCCTTGGTAAGTAACAGCGATACACGAAAGATTGATTTCGAGAATCACTGGCGGAGGGAAAATCAGGAATACGGCTTGGGCATTTCGTGTGGAATGCAGTGGCTAATCTTCAAAAACCTAGGGTTGGACCTTGATTTTGGAGTTTATACCTTTTACGAATTCGGTACATTCACGGGGCAAAGATTCAACGGTGTTGAAGGATTCTTCAGCAACGAAAGCATTCAGCGCTTGTATTCAAGTCGGTTTTCTGCGCGATTGGTGTACGGCTTCTAAGCTTCTTTCCTGAAGGTAAAGCGCATGTGGAGTGTGTCTCCAGTACCCGCATCGAACTTCATGTTTTGGAGTTTGCGTAGCACGTAGGCGGCTACCTCTTCGTTGCTGGCATTGATAGCTTCAATGCTAACCGTGCCGCAGGATTCGATGTGAAACGAGACCCATACAACCTCCTCCGTTTTCATGGATTTGATAGACGGATAGCCAATGGAACGAGTGATCTCTTTCTTGAGCCCTGCATCAGCAGGTTTCGGATTTTCCCCTCCGAAAGCAATAAGTGATAACCATGAAAGAACGAGAATAGCGAAAATGATTTTTGTCTTGATTTTCATAAGTAGATGATTTTCTCGCTGCAAATTTCACCTCTTTGCTCGGGTTGAGGCTTTACCAAACCTTTACGCGATTGTAACCATTGATGGCCAATTTGGGCGGCATAACTTACCTTTGTGTTATGACTGTGAATTCAGCCTTAAGCACTTGTGTTGTTGCCGGTGAACAACTTGTATTGCTGGCAGAAAAAGCCATTTGGTGGGAACGTGAGTCTACTCTGATCATCACAGATGTGCATGTGGGTAAGGCAGCGCACTTTAGAAAGAATGGCATCGCGCTTCCCAAGCGTGCGAACGACGACAACCTGTGGCGGTTATCTGTGTTGTTGCAGCAATGGCAACCAAAAACACTCATTGTGCTTGGTGATTTGGTGCACAGCAGGCTCAATGCTGAGTGGACAGACTTTGTGGAGATGATGCGTATGTTCCCATCCACATCTTTGATTTTAGTGCAAGGAAACCACGATGTTTTGGAAGAGGAGAGTTGGAATGAACTGCCGATGCATGTGGTTGCAACACATGTGCAGGAACCTTTTTTATTTTGCCATGACCCCTCAGAGATAACTACAGGGGAAGGTTACGTGTTGAGCGGTCATATTCATCCGTCGGTGCGTTTGCGTGGAGGAGCGCGTCAAAAGCTCGTTTTACCGTGTTTTTGGTTCGGCAGTAGGGTAGGGGTGTTGCCTTCTTTTGGTTACTTCACCGGGCATTATTGTATTACTCCTGCCGCAGGTGATGAAGTATTCGTGGTGGCTGACTCGTCAGTTCTTCGGGTGAGCGACAAGATCGACCTTGCGAAGTAGAACGCCTTTGCGGTAGTGGTATTCGATTGTTTTTTGTCCGTTTTCATCGCAGTCGTACGCTATTCCTTCTTCCAAACCGCGTTCGTAATGTTCAAACGATTTCATTTTTCCGTTTGGCCAGTAATAGATCCAGTCGCCGTGTTCGACACCGTTTTTATACGTTCCAACGTAATCAAGTTTACCATTTTCGTAATACAGTTCTTCTTTCACACGCTCATTTGAATCACCCAGGGTATATACCACCACATACGGTTTCCCGTTGGGATGTGTGCGCACCACATGGCGTTTCAATCCATCATTTTGGAGGGAGAACGAAAAGAGGAAAATAGATACGAATGCTAGTAAACGAAACATAAGTAGGGTGTGTGAGTGCTTTGTACGGG